>JBJOLO010000044.1:0-5830 GCA_046045565.1 Planctomycetota bacterium
GCGGGCAAGAGGCAGGAGCCCAGTCCGGCCATTTTTTATTTCCAAGACACACACGTTTTCGATTCCCGGATCGATTCCAAGACACACACGATTTGTTTGGCCTGACTGATCCGAACAAAACGTGTGTGTCTTGGAATCGAGAACGTGTGTGTCTTGGATTGTCATGTCTGCGACTGATGTCGAGCCGCGATGAGATCGGTTATGCTACGCGCAGAAGATGTGGAGGTTGCGAAGGCGTCTTGTAGGACGTAGGTGCTGTGTCTGGTGTTGGCCTGCGATTCGCATAAAAATCCTTCAGCGACACAAGTTTCACAAAAGAGGTTGGCAATGCTTTCGGTATTCTGTTCTCCCAGTCGTTATACGCAGGGCAAGAATGCGACTGCCATGTTGGGGCCGGAAATGGTGAAGCTGGGCTTGAGTGGCCCGGTATTGATTGTGGGAGGACGCTCGGCGATCCGGCTGTTGTCGGACGTCTGGAAGCAGACGTTTGACGAAGTGGGCTTTGCCTACGCGGTGCACCCATTCGGCGGCGAATGCACGGTCGCAGAAATAGAACGGATCAAGTTCGCGGCACGCGACAACCGAGCGAATGTGATTATCGGTGCCGGTGGTGGGAAAGTATTGGATGCAGGCCGAGGTGCGGCCGCGGATCTCAAGCTACCTGTCGTGAATTGCCCGACGGTAGCCTCCAGTGACGCGCCCTGCAGTGCAATCTCCGTCGTTTATTCTGAGCAAGGCGAGGTGGAGGCAATCCGTATCTACGGTAAGAATCCTGACTTGGTGCTTGTCGATACCCAAGTAATCGCCAAAAGTCCGCCTCGGCTGCTGGTCGCCGGAATGGGCGACGCGCTGGCGACTTGGTTCGAGGCCAAGACATGCGTCGATGCACACGCCAGAAACATGCGAGGCGGAATGTCGACTCAAACCGGCATTGCACTCGCCGACCTCTGTTACCGCACGTTGCTCGCAGACGGCGTCGAAGCCTTGCACGCGCTGCGCATGCAAGTGGTTACGCCGGCGCTCGAGCGGCTCGTCGAGGCTAATACGTTGCTGTCAGGACTCGGCTTCGAGTCGTCCGGTCTTGCGGCCGCCCACGCAATCCATAACGGACTCACCACCGCCGCAGGGACGCATGCGTATCTGCATGGAGAGAAAGTGTCGTTCGGACTACTGACTCAGCTCGTGCTCGAAGGCCAGCCTCGCTCCGTGCTCCATCAGGTCTTGAAGTTCGCGACCGATGTCGGACTGCCGATCACGCTCGAACAGATCGGCCTCAAGCAGCTCACGACTGAGCAACTTGCCAAAATCGCCGCGCGATCCACCATCGAAGGCGAGAGCATCCACAACGAACCGTTCGACGTAAAGCCCGATATGGTGGCCGATGCGATCATGGCAGCCGATTCGATAGGCCGATCGTGGCAAAAACAGGCTGAACGAGCGTAATTCCTAGCCGGTCGCCGATTTTGCTCATGCTCAGTAATGACAACGGCCTCCGTATCGCTTCAGCAGATCATCGAACAGGACGGCGCGAAGACGCAACAGCGACGCCCCGAGACCGCCATGACGAGTCTCGCAAAGTCTCTACGTAGCGGAGTTCTGCCACACACCCAGCACCGATTTGCCGAGCGTGCCGAGCGATAATCGATCGAGTACGCGCGAGCATGGCACGATGCATCGATCCCAGAAAAGAATTTGCGAACGGGTCGGTTCACCGCTCCGCAAAATCAGTCGGTTGGCGAGCGACAACAACATGCCGAGCGAGTCGAGATACGTCAGTCGCACGAGGTTCAGACCGGGCGGCGTGAGTCGACGATACATGCTTGTTGAGTAACGCCGGAAATGTCCGATGGCCTTGTCGAACGGCGAGAACAAAAACTGGTGCGCCGGGCAGAGGACGACAAGATGCCCGTGCGGTTTCAATCGCGAAGCAGCCAATGTGATCTCACGTCGATCGTCTTCGATGTGCTCTAACACGTCGCAGTAGACAATCGTGTCGAAGTTCTGGTTCGTTGGTAAGTCAGCGAGACTTCCGACTTGAACCTCGGGAGTCGTAACAAAACTTCCTTCCGCTGCCGCCACTCGCATGCGTTCCGCCAACTGCGGATCGGGCTCAAGGCAATGCCAGCTGCGCTCCTGGCCACCCTGCAGGTATCGCGTGGTGCCGCCAACACCGGCCCCAACTTCCAAAACGTCACCGTGTACAAACGGACGCACTTGTGCCGACCAGTACGATTTCCAGCGAGTCGCCTGAGCGAACAGATCCAGTTCCTGACCCACGTACGTAAATACTTCCATGATGACTTGCGTGACTTATAGGAAGGATGAAGTGAACGGTAGGAATCCCGGACGGGAAAAAAACGGCTTCCGTTAAAGGCCGAGTACAGAATGGCACACACCGGTGTCGCGACGCTGGAGAGCGAAAGCAAATCCAGCGAGCAGACACCTTTACGCCGGCATGGGCTATCGCACCTTAGTCCTCGGTCGGCCATCGATGGCGTCAAAATGTACGTTTTTTTCCAGTCGTTCGGCACTCGAAGCGCGTTTTAGGTTGCGTCAAGCCGAGTATTGCGGTTGCAACGACGCGTGCGAAGCGAAATGACCGCTGACGACCGCGGAATGATTTTTTGCACCCCCTGATGAGGCGAGAGGATGGTGGTGTTCGGCATGACGGATGAAATGCTGCGATTCACGAGTTTGTGAGTCGCGCGTAAGCTAAGGGCCTGCGACTGGCCTTCGCCACGGGACGGTTGCTAAGCACGTTGCTCGATCGAACATCGCAGGGAGGAGTTGAGGTGTCGGAAGGTCCGCAGGTGTTGCGACGTACGCAATGGATTCACAAGTACCTGGCGGGCCGGCGTGTCCTGCGATGTCAGTCGATGCGCGAGGACATTCCGGCCGAAGCGCTAACCGGATCGGTCGTACGACGAGCGTTCTGTAAAGGGAAACATATTTTCATTGAGTTCGACAACGGCCGGTTCCTCCACAACCACCTGTTGATGCGGGGAACATGGCGGAAACTCGAAGGGCAGCAATTGTTTCTGCCTGAGCGAACGTGGCTATCGCTTTATGTCGGCCCGTACACCGTCTGCAACCTGCAAGGCCAAATGCTAAGGTTGGTCGCGCAAGATGAGGTCGACCGGCAATGTGCGTCGCTCGGGCCTGACACGATGAGCGATCCCTATCCTGCCAATGAGATACGAATAGCGTTGGCGACGACTTCGCTGCCAATTTCGGAGGCGCTGCTCGCGCAGTCGGTGATTGCGGGAGTCGGCAACATCGCAAAAAGTGAATCGCTGTTCCTGGCCGCCGTTGATCCGTGCATTCCCGGCTGTCAGTTGAGCTTGATGGAGAGCGATCGCCTGCTGGAGGCGATCCACGCGGTGATGTGGGGCAGCTATCATAAGGGCGGTCGATGGACTTGTCGCGTGTATCAGCGTCGAGGCCAGCACTGCGAACAGTGTCGCGCACTCATTCGGTCGATTCGCTTACCGCCATCGAGACGAGCGACCTATTACTGCCCAAGATGCCAAGACCGCGAACGATTGCGGCAAGCACTTCATTCGGAGAGATCATAATGGTCCGCCTTGGTCTGTGCTGTATGTTTCGCGATCAGCCAATCAAGTTTTCCACTACCACGGTGACCGCCGTCGCACGCATGAAGCGAAAGGACGGACTGGCCAAGCTGGGCAAGCTCTGTCGAGAAAATGCCGAGGCGCTGTACGCAGCACTCGAGTACTGTGTTGCTCACCAGATCGGGTGCTTCCGAGTGAACAGCCAGATCCTGCCGCTGAAGACGCACTCGAGTTGTGGATACCGGATGGAGGAACTGCCCGACGGCGAGGCGATCGTCGAGCGTTTCAAGCAGTGCGGCGAATTCGCGCGGAAGCACAAACTGCGAACGTGTTTTCATCCCGATCAGTTTGTGGTGATGAATTCGCCTCGTGCGGACGTGGTGGACAAATCGATCGAGGAATTGGAGTATCAATCGGAAGTGGCGGAGTGGGTCAATGCGGATGTGGTGAACATTCATGGCGGCGGCGCTTACGGAGATAAACGCAAGGCGTTGGATGATTTCGCGAGGAATCTCGACCGGCTCTCCGAGCGGGTTCGAAGTCGGCTAACGGTGGAGAACGACGACAAAATCTTTACACCCGCCGACCTGCTGCCGCTCTGCAAAGCAACGGACACTCCGCTGGTCTACGATGTGCATCACCATCGCTGCCATGCAGACGATTTGACGGTCGAGCAAGCGACCAGGAAGGCGATTGCGACGTGGAACCGCGAGCCGATGTTTCATTTGTCGAGTCCGCTTGAGGGATGGGAGGGTGCGAAACCCGAGCGGCATCATGACTACATCGACGTGTGCGACTTCCCGGATTGCTGGCGAAAAAAACGGATCACCGTGGAAGTCGAAGCGAAAGCGAAAGAGGCAGCGGTACTAAAGCTGCGCCGCGACCTGGCAAATACCCAATGAGCCTGACATCGCTTGCGAGTCACAATCGCCTCTGCACTCGTCGCGTCGATCGGCTGCCGGATTAAGCCGACGTCTGTGACAAACTCTGCACAGCGGCGTGGATGCCATCCCATAACGCACATCGAGCGGAAAGGCTGTCGACGGCCGCCTGTTCGGCTTCGAGCCACAGGGAGTCATCTGAACCGCACAGCGATTGCAGTAATCGCTGGGCCATCGGACCGTGTTCATCGCCATCGAGTCCAATATGCCGCTCGAGATAATACTTAAAGTCTTCCAACTTGCCGCCGGACTCGACGTTCAGCGAATCGACGATTCGCTCGAAAACGGCGGGCAACAAATCTTCGCGACCGAATGTAAACGCGGAGGCGATCGCACAGAGCCGGCCGCGCTCGACGATGTGAAAGGTTTGCTGGACAAAACGGCGCGCGGCCAGCGGTACATTCGACTGCTGAAAAGCAACCGGTATGGCTGCCCCCGTTTTTAAAGTGTTTAAGAAACAATCGACGACGGTGGTGTCGGCGCCGCATTGCGTCATCGAGCGATAGTAGAGTTCGAAATGGCTGGCGTAACCGCCTCGGCCATCCTCATCGCTTTCCTCAGCCAGCACGATTTCATTCACAAAGCGGCAGGCTTGTGCGTCCGTTCCGGGAACCCACGGCACAGCGACGCAGGTGAGGTGCCGTTGCAGCGCCTTGAGCAACGACATGAAATCCCACACCGCAAAGACATGGTGTTCCATGAATACCCGCAGCGATTCAAGCTGATCGATTTCTTGATAGATCGGGTGCGTCAGCAGCCCGTGTCGCAACGGTTTAAGACGCTCTTCAATGCGTTTGAGCGGGTCCAAAGGGGGGCTCCGAATCAATCATTGGGGGCCAAGCAACGGAGATATCGATACATATGATCTATAGAGCCCAAGGGGTCAATTGCCAAGCTTGGATTCCGTGTTTCAGGCGGTGTCGTGAGGAGGGGGCATCGAGGGCCCGTCTATGTGTATTGATGCCGAACGGCGTCTTGCTTGTACTTGGGGGCACCTCTCCCCCAAAAGCCTATTGCGTCATCGTCACGCGGTCGATTATCGCGACTCGCGCAATACGCGTTCGGGAATTGGAACGATACGGGCGTTGGCGGGTTGCTGTTCAACGTGATTTTGTGAGTCATACTGCTGGCGGGGTTGTGATGCGGGGGCAATACAAGCGGATTTGCATCGATGGCATGGGTTGTTTTTCATACGCGGCGAGTTCGTGAGGCGCTCAGCAAGCCACCGACGCTATGGGCCGATGCGCTCCTGCTATTGCTTGTCGCGGCAGCGGTTGGCGGGGTGGTGTTGCTGGCTGCTGAGGCCGCGGCGCCGCA
>JBJOLO010000065.1:0-5639 GCA_046045565.1 Planctomycetota bacterium
CTGGCGGTCAGGCCTATGGCAACGCTGCCTATGGTGGTGCCGCGGCACCTGCCGGCGCGGCTGCTGGCGCGGCCTATTCGCCCTCCCATGCCATGAACAATGAAATGCCGCCGTCGCGGCAGCCGGCCGGCCCGATGTACGGCTCGCCGACAACAACGACCGCCGGCTACGGACCCGCCACGAATGCCGGGACCGGTGCACGTGCGCCCTACACGCCTGCCACGCCAGCGATGCCCGGTGCAGTAGCCGGATCGCACAGCAATCACGCCCCGGATCCGGCATCCGCCTCGCGAGGCGAACCGAATTACCCGACTTCGTATGGAACGCAGCCGACTTCCTATGGCAGCGCTGCGAATGCAGGCTCGAGACCATCCAGCTACAACCATCCAAGCATGCCAATGGATAATGGCTACCGGCCGGCCGAAGCAGCAGCTGGCGCCGGGATGAATGCGGGCCCTGCCGCAGGTGGCCGGTCGTGGAATGCTCCCGCCGAACGATCATACGGTGCAAGCGCACCGGTGGGTGCCGAAAGCGGTTATCGCAACTCAACGGCCGCCGCGGCTCCAGAGGCTGATCAGCCTGACGCTGGTACGCGAGCCGGCTCGCCATCGACGCAGGGATCAACCTATCGCAGCCGTTGGCAGCAGCCTGTCCAGGAAGAGCCTGCCGCAGAAGAAGCTGCAGAGCCAGCCGGTGATGCCGGCGAATCGCGAGGCTCCATGCCTCGATACCCCGAGCTGCCTCGATACCCGGAAACGGGCGCGTCGATGCAGTCGCCCGGCGACGATCCGCAGTTTGCGGCTCGCGGCGGATTCCGCCCGGGCAGCACCGGACGAGCTCGCCCCGCAGCCGGACTCGACCGTCCAACCGCCTCCGATGTCCAACCGGCAACGTATAGCCGCTAGTGCGAACTACCGCTTCACGTCGCATCGTTGCCGCAGTTTCGCCGCACGTCGCGTTTCGGGGCATTACGCCTGACGCGCTTCGGCTCTCATCATGCGGAGCATGATGGCTACAGTAGCCGTCACGCTCTGCGTGACGTTCAGCCGAATCGCCGCTTCGTGACTACCAGCCCATGACCATGTTCGATTCGATCACGCGCCGGGCGTGTTCCAGGTCGTCGCCCGTTTCGTGCATGTAGAGCCGAATCGCATGCACCTTATCGCCGGCCGCTTTGGCGAGGCAATCGCGGGCGACGTTGCAGGGGCTGTCTTTCGTGCCGAGTCCCAAAACGCCTTTGGAGATCACCCAGGTGTCGCGGGGCCGTTTGGTAAGTCGGATCACCTTGTCGTTCGGATACGCGCCAGTCACGACTTCACTTGCGGCTCGTTCGTCGTTCGCCCAGGTAATGATGATGTGGGCGTCAGTCTCGATCTCGAACAACGGCATGAGGAACTCCTTTGTGGGAACAGGTCGATCAGCAGGTGTCGACACGCCCTTGATGGTAGCGAATACCAACAGGATGGAAAAGTCAGTTGCAAGTTCGATCGGACGAAAAGCGTCACCTCGCTCGGTGTGTGCGATTTTGTTACGCTTTACCACATGCATGGTGATGCCTCCGATTCCGACCGCCCCCAGCACCCCGACCGCCCCCAGCGCTCGAGCCAACTCGTGCGCTGGGTGATTTTGGGCGGCACGATTCTGCTCGTGCTGGGCCCCATCAGTCGCCGATCCTGGCCCCACGAATGGGCACGCTGGGAGGCTGCAAAAGCTTACGAATTGGTGCTCACTGGAAAATCCGACGATGCGATGCAGTCGGTCGACCGCATTCTGGAAGCGGTGCCGGATGCCGACGAGGCGTTGCGGATGCGGATGAACCTGCTGAGCGCTCGAGGCAAATATCCGGAGGCGCTTGCGACTTGCAACCGGTTGCTCGAATCGCATCCCGGCGATATGGCGCTGATCATGCAACGCAGCCTGCTTTATCAGCACCTGTGGCGGCACGATGATGCGATGGCCGATGTGACGACTGTTTTCGAGACGTTCCAGCGACAAGCGGCCAACTTGGACGGCGTTGGCGTCTTGGCGCGAGCAGCCGGGATGTCGCTGGATCGGGGACAGGCACTGTTGATGGCGAATGCCCACAACACGCGAGCCTACGCGATCGCGGTCCGCGCGTGGCATGATTCGATTGCCGAACGCGAGATCGATCATCGAGAAGCATTGGTGGCGGCGTTGGCGGATGCCGAATCGGCGATTGCGTTACTGAGCCGCCAGGGCCCCGGCGAACTCGCGTCGCTGCTCGACACCCGCGGTTTCCTCTACTACCTGCTGGGCGATCTGCAGTCGGCACTGGATGATCTGGACCTGGCGCTGCGTGAAGAAGCCATGTTGCGTCCGGCTCGAATGCAGCGATTCAGGGAATCCAACCCCGATCCTCGGATGGCGGTAGCCGATGCCGCTTCGCACGAGCAAAGCCTGATGGTCATTCGATTCCATCGCTTTCTCGTGTTGCAGAAAATGGGAGCCAGCGATCTCGCGGCGGAACAGTTGCGCGAGCTCACCTCTGCCGGCGTGGTGCCCAATGCCGAACTGTTCTAGGTTGGCGATCGCGCGCAAGCTTAAGTGACGTTGAAACGGCGTGTGAGGCTTGCTTCACGCGTGCGATTGGCGGTTAGTATTTGGTTCGGGATCCGAACCCGCGCATCGCCATGAAGCCAGCGCCGAGCACAATCACCGACACGCCGATCCACTGTTCGCGGCTCAGGTTCTGATTCGTACAGATCGTCACTGCGTACGCGAATTTAGAGAAGATAAAGTCGAGCATAATCGGGGCTCCGCGAGCCACTCCCTGGATCGGTGGGGCTCAAGCAAATCTAGCTTGATCCTACGTCGATGCACGCAGGAACCACCGACTCCAGCCAGAGTGATCACCAAGCCTGAGCGATCCAACACCTCGGGTGTGCACGCCAAATCGATTATGCCGATTATTCGGTGGTGTTTGAAACGGTACTTTGCGAATGAGGGATTCACCAAGAAGGAATGAACCACGAAGGGCACCAAGGGCACGAAGAGCACGAAGGGAAGAGAGGGAAGAGTTTTCGAAAGTTGTCTTTTTCTCCCACCCAAAGGTAAATCCGCGAACCAACCGCACGCCTGCAACTGTTTGCTCCCTTCTCCCTTGAAGGGAGAAGGGCCGGGGATGAGGGTGTTGGTAACTGACTCTCTGATCGTTTTTACCAAGAAGAGCACGAAGGGAAGAGGGAGAATGAAATAGTGAAAGGTAGAAGACGTTGATCGAAGGTTGGCGTCAACTTTTAGGCCCGCTCTTGAAACATGCTCGATTCGTAACTCAATTTGCCGCAACCTACCCCCAACGCCATCGCGCATTCCCGATCTGATTCAACCCAATTCAAAATCTCTCTTCTCTTGCCTGCCCTTCGTGCTCTTCGTGCCCTTCGTGGTGAAAAAACTCTTCAGCCACCCCCATCTTTTCAAACCCGATCGGCGTGTCGGTTATTCGGTCGTCTGCCATTACGGCTCGCGGCCGAGATAGCCATCGATCCAGCCTCGCGATGCTTGTGGACGCACCTTGTCGGCCTCGTCGGTGCCGTCCGCCAAGCGGAAGGAGACCGCAAAGGGAAATCGACCCGGCGGCGGGTTGCGAGTGTACGTGCCCTCACCCCAGAACTCACCGCGAGCAACCAGGTCGAATCGCGTAACGCGATTTCCCTCGGTGGTGACGACGCCGAGCAGGTCGCCGATGAAACCGCGTTTGCCGTCGGCGGTTTCGAGATGAAATTTGCCTTGCACCCGATTGCCTTCGATCGTCATCTTGATCGATCGGACCTCGGCGGGTTCCCACATCGGCGGTTCACCTCGCGTGTTGTCGACCAGATGAAACCGCGCAATGCGTGTGGCCAGGGTATCGGGAAATTGTTTTGCCGTGAGCTGCTTCACTTCCTTGCTTGAGGCCCAAAGGTTGTCGCGCGAGATCGATTCCTGAAACGCTTTCCTGACAAGGTCATCGGTGTCCTCATATCCGCCCAGCACTTTGGCGGTGACGCGCACCACCATTCCATCTTTTGGCGGCTGATAGTTCCAGCGCGGATCGAATCGCGTGGCAGCGGGCGGATCAAATTCCTTGGGTTGGTACTTCGCCAGCGCGCTTTGCAGCGTGTCCTTCACCCGATCAGGACTGCGATGGTTCGTGAAACCGAGGAACTGACCGTCTGCGGTTCCAACAAAGAGTCCTTGCGTGGTGCCGTTGAAGTCGTTGCGAGGGCTCTGCCTGGCGATCTGGCGGTAGAAGTCACCTTCGTCGTCTTTCTGGCGGCGTTGGTAGGCTTGGTCGATGGCGACGGGAATAAAGCGGGTTTTCAGGAGTTCGATGATGTCCGCATTGGCGAAGGTCGACGCACGGTCGATGACTCCGTTGTTTCACGTACAGCCCAGCGGATGGCCGTCCATCGCCCAGATGAAGAGCGGTTTCTTTTGCTTCGCCGCCTCCTCGCGTGCCTCCAGCAACGAGACTCGCCAGGGAATGCTCCGCCAAGGCGCCTCCAAGTCCGGCCGCAGTTCGGCATGAAGTTGCTCAAACTCTTGCTCCGTAATCCCCGCCCCAGTGCTAAGCAACGCACAGCTGAGCAAAGTCGTCGTCAACGTCGCAATCATGGTTGCCCCTTCTCTCAAAGCCTACACAACATCCGCTCAAACCGACCTCGAATATACCCCCCTGCCCTGCTCGCCGCAAACGTTTCGCCGCGAACCAGTTACGATCGCAGGAGCACGCGAGAAAGATCGTGTAGGACTTCTAAGCCCACTTCCTGCCGGTGCGCTGTTGGCGTTTGCGCAGGAAAGAGGGATGAACCACGAAGGGCACGAAGGAAGAGGGAGAATGAAATAGTGGAAAGAAAAAGCGAGCGATCAACGGTGAGCGTCCACGTTAACCCACGCTCTTGAAACACGCTCTTAAACCACGCTCGATTCGTAACGCGATTTGCCTCAACCTGGCCCCAACGCCACCCTGCATTCCCAATCTGATTCAACCCAATTCAAAACCTCTCCTTCTCTTCCCTTCGTGCCCTTCGTGGTAAGTCTTCTTTGTATGTCTCCGACAAACTCCAGACGATGACAGGCGCTAAGCGACTCAGCCGTCCAAGTACAGCTGCGATGGCTGGTCGAATCGGGCTCGCTCGCTGCCGAATTGGATTTCCATGCCCGGTGCGAGCGGGTTGAGGGAGCGGGGCTTGAGGGTGAAGCCGTCGAGCGTAATCGGTAGCGCGCCGGGGAGCGGCTCGAGCCAGAAGGTGCGGTCGATGTGCAGCAGGCGTGCTTGCGGCTGCGGTCCGCATTCGCGTAACAGGATCGCCGCTTGCGTTCGTGAACCACCAAACAACGCCTCGCGCAACAGATGCACGTACGATTCCTCGCCCGCCAGATTCTCGGCGCGATCGTAACGCACGGCATTCAGCATCACGTCGAGTGCCTCGCGCGCTAGTCGCGAACGACGCCCGTGTACGATCTCGCAGTACAGTTCGTCCCAATATTCCAATTCATCCCGGTGCTCGTGACGAGCCGGTGCAAACGGCAGCATTTCCAGTTCAAATTTTTGGGGTACCGTGCCGGTCACCCCGAGTTCCACGTGAGTGACGTCGCCAGCATGCGCTGCCGGAATCACGTGACGCTCGCGGACCACC
>JBJOLO010000099.1:0-7820 GCA_046045565.1 Planctomycetota bacterium
TGCTGGGCAAGCCCGACATCGGCATGACCCTGAACGGGTGTCTCGCCGGCCTCGTCGCGATTACGGCTCCTGCCTACTTCACGAATCCACTGTGCTCGGCGATCATCGGATCGATTTCGGGCGTGACGGTCGTGTTGGCGGTGATGTTCTTTGACCGCATGAAGATTGATGATCCGGTCGGTGCCATCTCGGTGCACCTCGTGCACGGTGTCTTCGGCACGATCTGCGTGGGACTCTTCTCCGTGGCAGATTTGTCCACCACTCCGATCACCGGCGGTCCGAAGGCGGGCTTGTTCTTCGGTGGCGGTACGGAGCAGTTGGTCGCGCAACTTGTCGGTGTCGGGATGGTCGGTGTCTACACGCTGATTGTGTCTGGCGTCACTTGGTTGGTACTCAAGCACACCATCGGGATCCGAGTCAAGGAAGAAGAGGAAGTCGAGGGTCTTGATATCGGTGAGCACGGCAACGACGCCTACCACGGATTCGTGATGAATCGAGCGAACGGTTAGTCGTTCGCGTCGCCTCAACGAGCATCGTTGCGGTTAATCAGCGCGGTGCAATCGTTGGAAACATCCTTAATCGCGAGGGAGTGTGTCTAGACCTTACAGGTCGAAGGCAGCCCTCGCGATCCATCCGGGGTTCCGCCTGTCAAAACACAACACACAAATATCGAGAAAAGTCATGAAGAAGATCGAAGCAATCATCCGGCATCACAAATTAGATTCGTTGAAAAGCTCGCTGGTCAAAGAAGGTTTCCACGGCATGACGGTAACGGAGGTCCAGGGCTACGGCCGGCAGAAAGGCCACACCGAGACGTTTCGAGGCGCCGAGTACCAGGTGGACTTCGTTCCCAAGATTAAGGTGGAAATTGCAGCGAAGGAGTCGGACGTGCAAAAGATAGTCGAGTTGATCATCAGTGCCGTGCGAAGCGGACAGATCGGCGACGGGAAGATTTTTATCAGTGATCTTGCTCAAGTGGTCCGGATTCGCACCAACGAGTCCGGTGACGCAGCCCTCTAGATCCGTTCATCGAACGAGACTCGGACGATACGGATCCGACGAAACAAGATTGGGACGCGCACGGAGGTGCGTAGCGAAATCTGCCCGTGGGCTCGTTGCCACGGGCAGATTCTTTGACTGCCGTCGCAGGAGCATGAGCTGCAAATCACGTGGCCTAATTCGCCACGCAGCCTCAGAAGCTACTTCGAGTCGCTCTGAGGAAAATCGGCCAAAAGTTCATCCTCTTGGGAGACATCTGGTCCCGTAGCGTTTTCGGAGGAGTTGCCAGCTTGGCGATCATCCACTTGAGTGACCTCCGGTTCGGGGTAACACAAGTTGCAGAGTGTGACGATCTCTGTGAGGTCGACATCGTCCTGTCGAGTGCGTACGTGATCAATGAGCCCTTGTAAGGCCCATCGTCCGGCTGGCCATCGAACGCTCATGATGGCACCGCAGGTGTCAAGCAGTTGATAGATTCGGGCGCGGGTCACTCCCAATCGCTCCGATTCCTGACGCACACTGAAGGCGGGCGTCTCCACTGCCAATCGACGCTCAGCGAGACCCGCAATCGGCTCGCCTGCATCGAGTTGAATTTGATTCAAGATCGGCAGGGTCAGGTTTTGTCGAATCTCGGTGGGCGTGACGACGCCATGCCCGAGCAAGCGTTCTCGCAACCACGTGTCAACTTGCTCGAGATTGTACGGCACGAGTCGGACAGCAAAAGCCGATTGTCTGGGAATACGGCCGAGCGCCTGATCGATTTCCCAGAACACGCGAATGACCGCCCGGACCCGTTTCTCGCCATAGGTTCGCAAGCTGCGAATTTCAGCCAGCGACAATGGCAAATAGGTTGAGAGCGGTGTCCGCCAGATAACGGTCGGCAAGTGACGCAGCGAAGCGCAGATGCGCCCTAACGGCTCGTTTTCGAGCTGGTGCGTTCGCACCGTTTCCCGCCAACGATCCCATTGCGTTTCGGAGACGCGTGACACATCAAATTGAACGGCGGCCTCGCTGAGCGGACTACTGGTAGTCGTGGTCAGCACCGGATCAGCGTCACTGCTCTCAGTGACAGAGGCCGGTACGCCCTCTTTCGTCAGGGCAGCAGTTGAATTGAATCCTGCAGCATCGATTCCCGTCCCCGTCGTTTCCAGGCCAGAGGTACTCAAGCCGGGCAGGCAGGAGGCGATCGATACAGCATCGCACGATGGATCGGAGACGTCGCGAGAAACGAGGCTATTCTTCTCGGCCGCCGAGGCTGCGACGCGGTCCAAAAGCGTGATCAGCATGGCCAGCTTTTTATGGCCGATTCCGGGCGTGGCAGCGATTTCCTGATAGGGCATCGCTAACAGTTCGCCCACGGTGCGGCCCAGTAAGGCCAGCGGTAAACGACGATCGGCAGGCAGGGCCCAGTAAGCCAACGGCCGATCGATTTGCTTGATGCCCGGTGATTCCTGCAGGCGACGACGCTGGTCCTCGAAGCTGTTACGCAGCCTGTAGTCCATCGCCGAAATTGATCGGGAGGTCGATCTGTGATTTGCTGCGGCGCTATCGCGCATGACGACTCCGTTTTCTGTCCGAAATCAGGTAGGCAGCCAAAATGGTTCTGCCCTGAGACTGACAGCGGCGCGGTCCTGCACCACACCAAACGAACAAATCGGCTGGATGGCAAACGACCCGAATCCAAGCAGGGTGACTCGTGTCGAGTGCCTCAATTTGCTCGTCAATCCTTTGAGCAACATTGTTAGATGCCGACCAGTGGCTCGTCAAGCGACCCCCCTGAAAAACCGACTTTTTTCCGCGTTTTGATCATAGATCGGATGCAACTTCTTGCTAGCACTTGAGTACCCGAATTTTGCCTGGAAACGATCAAGGAGGAAACCGTAATTCGCCTCCACAGCAACGCCATGCGCTTGACAAGTGTGGAGCGACGATTCATTCTGCCAACGCTTGATGGTTGCGTAACCACCGAAATTGATGCATGCGTCCCTTTACGAAACGGGAGCGATGCTCTCAGGGTCGTTGCCGTTCGTGCAGCGTGGTGGCGATGAGTTATGGAAAGTATGCGAATGGATTTTGATCACTCACCGTTATGCGCCTCAAGCGGTTCTCGCGATTTGTTTACGGTTGACAGTACCGCATGAGCGAATCTTTTGGCATGTTGAGTCCGCTGCTGATCGCGGCGCAAGATTCGGAGCCGGTCGACTGGACGACACCGATCGCCTTAGTAGCAGCGTTGGTACTGGTGTTCGTCAACGGATTCTTCGTGTTGGCGGAATTTGCAATCGTCAAAGTCCGAGCGACCCGGATCGAAGAACTGGTTCGCAGCGGGCATCCACGTGCTCAGCTCGCGAAGCACGTGATCACGCACCTTGACGCGTATCTGTCGGCCACGCAATTAGGTGTGACGATGGCGAGTTTGGGATTGGGCTGGGTCGCAGAACCCGCCTTTGCCCGCATCGTCAATGCCGCCGTCGGCAATCTGGGATGGTCAAGCACGACTCGGCACACGATTTCGGCGATCGTCGCCTTCGGCATTATCACCTTTCTGCACATTCTCGTCGGTGAGCTGGCTCCGAAATGCATGGCGATTCGAGAGCCGGAGCGGTACACGCTTGCGTTGGCTTGGCCGCTGCAATGGATCTATCGGATTTTTTATGTGCCGATGTGGCTGTTGAACGGTGCCGCGAACACCTTGCTGCGCTGGTTGGGAATCGATTCGGGTAACGTCGAAAAAGCGCACACCGAACAGGAGCTTCGAGTGCTCTTATCCACCGCACAGACAACGGGCGGTTTTACGCTCAACCGTTTGTTGATTCTGGAAAACATTTTCGATCTTGGCACGCAAACCGTGCGCGAAGCGATGATTCCCTGGGCGAACGTGCATTACGTCTCCCGATCCGCTTCGTTGCCGCAGATTTTGCGCACGATTACCGAAACGCGATTCTCGCGCTACCCCGTGGTCGAGACCAGTGGACTGCCACGCACCTACCTGTTGATGAAAGATCTGATCGTACAACAATCAGGCGAACAGGATTGGACGCGCATTTTGCGTCCGCTACCGCAAGTCAAGCCCGACGAAAGCCTTGAGGCGACGATGCAGCGTTTGCAGGGGGACGGTACGAACATGGCCGTCGTCGTGGAGAACAATAAGCCGGTCGGCATCATCACGCTCGAGGATATTCTCGAGGAAGTCGTGGGGCGAATCGAGGACGAATATCCGCGTCTGCCGAGACTCTACTTGAAGGACGCCTTGGCGGATGGCGGTGTGATCCTCCATTTGCAAGCCGAGACGGCAGACGAGGCAATCGAGGAGTTGGCCAAGACTATTCCAACCGATCGACTACCGGATGGCGCGGATGTGTTGTCGCTGGCGCTCGCGCGAGAGCGGCAAATGCCTACCGATGTCGGACGCGGCGTGGCGATTCCCCATGCACGTTGTCCAGGGCTGGCGAAATCCATCCTGGTATTGGGGCGATCGGAGGGCGGGCTGGTCTTCAATGCACAAACTGGAGATCGGGTGCGCCTCGTGTTTCTCCTCATCACGCCAGCGGAGCGGCCGCAGACACAGGTGTTTTTCCTGACACAACTGGCCAGCATCGCACAGAGCGAATTCGTGCGCGAGCGACTTGTGCGAGCTCAATCCGCGGAAGAAATCGTGCAGATTATCGCGGCCGCTGATCCCGCTGTGACCGGATAGTTTGTGCGGGATCAGTCGAATTCGCCGTTGCCAAGCCGCGGTGCTGGTCGCAACTTAGCGATCGTCGGCGTGCACCACAGTGCGTTCTTCCTTGGTGATCGGATTGCGGAGATCATCGCTTAGAATCTGCACGCGCACGCGGGAGTCTCCGGCCCGAATACCGCGGGCCGCAATCTTGAACACCGCTTTGTCGCCGGGTGCCAGTCGAGCCACTGGATCGAATGAAACTTGATTGTTGCCCACCCGCGCCGTCGTCGTACCGGTGCCCTCGATCGGTTCCAGCTCCGCCGGGAAGTCAACCGACAACTGCACGTTGTTGGCCGCTTGCGAGCCTCGATTGGTCACCAGGATCTCGTAGCCGGTATTGCTTCCGACATCAACCGGATCTTCGGTGTCGTTGATCGAGAACTCGAGTTCCGAGATGCCCTCGACTTGGATCGCGCGCTCTTCCGATTCCTTGATGCCCGACTTGGTACTTCCCTCAACACGCAGTTTCTGCAGTCCCAGCTCTTGAGGAATAATCGAAACCTGCACTTCACCTTTCGCACCGGCCGGCAGACGCTCGAGATGCCAATGCACCGAATTGCTTGAGCGATCGTACTGGCCGCTGTTGTTTGCCGAGACGAATTTCATGCCTTTCGGCAGGAACATCTCGATCGCGACATCGTCGGCCGGAGCGGTGCCTGGATTGGCCACTGCCACCTGGTAGGTCGCCGGGCGTTCCAAATAACGAAGCTTGGAACCGCTGATGGCCAATTCCAACTGCGGCGCCACGACGCGAACCTGCACCGATTCCGTGACCTGCACATTGGACTCGTTTGTGGCCGAGAACGCAATTTCGTATTCGCCGGCACGCGCCGCCTTGAGTGGCAGGGAAATCGTTTTCGTCGCACCGGGCGTTAAATTGCCCAGGGGCGACTGCAGTTCGCGGCCTGCAGGATGCATGAATCCCTCGGGCAAAACTGCATCCAGAAAAAGATCGCTTGCTGTGCCGCTGCCTTTGTTGGTGATCGTCATTTTTATGCTGGCGGTTTCACCGATCAACACACTCTCGGGTGCACCGATCTCCACCTGCACTTGCGGTCGTGTACTCGTGGTACGCGTTGACGCCTGAGCTTTAAACGTAACCTCCGCGACGCTACCGATTTCTCCTTCGGAACGCGGCATGAGCTTAAGCGTAATGACCGAGTCCGCTCCCGGAGCCAGCGTTCCCAAGTTCCAACGCACCGATCCGTCAGCTGCTGGCTCCACCAGCGGTGCGATTTCCACCACGTCCGTACCCGTGGGTATTTGATCGATCACCACAACATCGTGGGCAGCCACTTTTCCTGTGTTTCTTACCTTGATCTGAAATGTTGCTGCGCGTCCGACTTGAATTTCGGCGGGAGCGACTTTTTCAATTGCGAGCGTCGGAACTTGCGGGCCATCCAGGTGACGGGCGCCCGGTGTTGGACTCGCCAACATGTCACCGGCTGATGCGCCAGCAGACAGTGCGCCTCCAGATAAGGTGCCGCCCGATACGGCGTCGCTTTTTACCATGTTTCGAGACGAACCAGGTCCTCCCGGACGGTCCAGGTTTGCTCGCTCTTGTGGACTGCGGTCCAACGGGCTTCGCTCCGATAAGCTGCGGCCGGTCGCGTTTCGGTCACTCGAGGTCTGCGGAGCCGACGCCGGCCGACCAGGAGATGCCGGTTTATCGGATGATGTCGCTCCCAGCGGTCGAGGCGGTAGGGACTCCTCTGGCCTTGAACGCGGAAGGCCCAACGGCGGCACGTCGAGGTTCCGAGGGCTTTCGTCGCGCTCCCGATTTGAACTCGCAGCGTTCCGCGGCGAATCGGCGGGATCCGCTCCCGGTTGCTCCGTATTCGGTAACTCGGGCAGGCTCGATCCGGGGGCAGTCGGTTCGGACGGATTTCCATTTCCGGTAGCCGCGGGTTCCTCGTCATACGTCATGTCATCCGGCGATGTACTCGGCTCATCAACAGCGACCGAATCGTCGACAGGAATCTCGTCGTTAGCGGGAGCTGTATTTCGCAAGTTGCTCGGTGCGCCTCGATCCGATTCCGGTTGATCTTGCTCGAGCGGCGCGCCGAATCGCGATGCAGTACGCGGCAATCGAGGCAAGGTGCTTGGATTGCGGGAGTTGCTCGTTTCGGCCGGTTGCTCATCGCTCACTGGGCGGATGGGGTTTTCCGGTACGCTTTCAAATCGGGAACGACCGGTCGGCGCGTCGGCGGCGACGATTTCTCCTGACTCCGAAGAACGACGCGTTGCAGGATTCCGTCGTGAACTGTGCATTTCGACGGGCGGCACCGGTAGTGGCGACGGTTTTTCTTCGTCGACGTTCAACGGCACGACCGGATTGCGATTCATCGAAGGGAGCGGTGGTCGCTCGAGTCCACTGACATCGGCGGAAGCAATGGACTGGGTGTAGCGATCGTGCAGATACCGATAGCCAGCAGCGGACATCCCGCCCGTGGCTGTGGTCGTGGCGAGCACCAAGGTCAAACGTTTCTTCCAACTCCCGGTTCGAAACGGGCGAGTCGATGTTTGCAATGTCCATGCTCCGGCCTGCCTGAGCCAACCTGATTTCGACATATCTTTTTCCCGACCGCCAATGCTGAAGCGAAGGGCAATCCCGCACCCTGGAAACACCTATGAGGCGGCTAAGTACCAGAATTTACGAAGCCGAGAAAGATCAGAATGGCTGTCTTGGGCCACATCCGGCGATTACGCATTTCGAGCATGGCGCGGAAACACGAACAGGATCGATCATCGATCCCCGTGTTAAGCTGCGTCCTTTGGACAAACCGGCGAACTGTCTGTGCAGATTTTGGCATTACAGGGACGCCGAAAAGGATCCGCCAGTGCTGCGGGAATCGCAATGGTCTGATTGAGTTCCAGGCGTGCCCGCCCATTTCAAGACACACACGTTCTCGATTCCAAGACACACACGTTTTGGGCGGCCTAGCAGCCACACCAAACAAATCGTGTGTGTCTTGGAATCGATCCGGGAATCGAAAACGTGTGTGTCTTGGAAATAAAAAATGGCCGGAATGGCTCCTGCCTCTTGCCCGGTCTCGTTGGAGCGCTAGAGTTGAAACTGAAAACATTTTTTAGTCGC
>JBJOLO010000108.1:0-7700 GCA_046045565.1 Planctomycetota bacterium
CGCCGCGTCGAAGCGCTTGCCGGCGCGTTAGAAGCGGTTGCAGCGCTCCCCGATCCCTTAGGCGAAGTGCTTGATTCTTCGCGGCGCCCGAATGGGCTTGAGATCGCCAAGATTCGCGTCCCGCTGGGCGTGGTTTTTTTTGTCTATGAATCGAGGCCCAATGTAACGGCAGACGCGGCGGCAATCTGTTTGAAGAGTGGCAATGCCGTCATTCTGCGCGGAGGGAAGGAAGCGGCGCATTCCAGCCGCGCCCTGGTGGAGCAATTGCGAGCTGCGGCGACGGATGTCGGTGTACCGATCGATGCAGTGCAGTTGGTGGAAACGCCGGATCGCGAGGCCGTAAGTTATTTCTTGGGCATGGCAGACTGCATCGATGTGGCGATTCCGCGAGGCGGAGAATCGCTGATTCGGCGTGTTGCCTCCGAAGCCAAAATGCCGGTGATCAAACATTTCACTGGCAATTGTCACGTGTATGTCGATCGCATTGCTGATCTCGAGATGGCGGTCAAGTTGATCGTGAACTCCAAATGTCAGCGGCCGGGTGTGTGCAATGCCTGCGAATCGCTGCTCGTCCACCGCGAGATTGCCTCGGCTTTCCTGCCGCTTGCCGCGCGGGCGTTGTTGCAGCAAGGGGTCGAATTACGAGGTGATGAGCGAACTCGACAGCTCATCCCGGAAGCAAAGATGGCAACCGAGAGCGACTATTTCACGGAGTACCTCGATCTTATTCTTGCGGTGAAAGTCGTCGATTCGCTGAACGACGCGATTTCGCACATCAATCATTTCGGCTCCCACCATACCGACGCGATCGTGACCAACGACCTGCATGCGGCGCGCGAGTTCACGGCCGCGGTCGACAGCGCAGCCGTGATGGTAAATGCCAGCACGCGATTCAACGATGGTGGTGAGTTCGGCTTAGGGGCCGAGATTGGAATCAGCACCGACAAGTTTCACGCGCGAGGTCCTTGCGGATTGAAGGAACTCACCAGTTACAAATATGTCTGCTACGGCACAGGGCAAATTCGCCAATAAGTGGCATGAGTCCACGGGATGCAGGCCGAATAGGGATGATCGCAGGAGGCGACGCAAATGGCTGATGAAGTTCTAAGCCAAGCCGAAGTCGAAAGTCTGTTGAATGCGCTGGAATCAGGCGGTCCCAAATCGGACGCCGATGCCGTCGCCGAGGCTTCGTACGAAAAAGAAACGCGCGTCCGGGAAAAAGTGACGCTGTACGACTTCAAGCGTCCGGAACGCGTCGGCAAGGAGCAGATGCGGGCACTGCAGTCGCTGCACGATGGATTCAGCCGAAATTTCGGTGCATCGCTCTCCGCACTCATTCGCTCCATTGTCGATGTGAAGTTGACAAGCGTGGATCAGCTCACCTACAGCGAATTCGTCTTCAGTCTCGAGAGTCCCACTTGTTTCAATCTGGTCCGTGCCGAGCCGCTGGAAGGGCACCTGATTCTCGATATCAATCCGTCGATTCTGTACCCGATCATCGATCGATTGCTTGGTGGCGGCAAAGAGCCCGGAGCCCCGACGCGCAGGCCGCTTACGGAAATCGAATTGCGGCTCGCTTCGCGCATCACCAATCTGTTTCTCGCCGAGATGAAACACGCCTGGGAAAACGTCGTTGATCTCAAACTTTCGATTGATCGCGTCGAGAGCAATCCGCAACTGGTGCAAATCGTGCCGCCGAACGAGGTCATCATTCTGATCAGTTTTGAGCTGGCACTGGGAGATGTCCGCGGGATGATTAACCTCTGCATCCCTTTCAACGCGATTGAGCGCATTGGCAATAAATTGACCAACAATACCTGGTCGACTTACAACAAGACGGGGGTGAATCCCGGCACCATCTCGCTGCTCTCTCAACGCATGGAACGGTCCTTGGTCGAGATGGTCGTGACGTTGGCGGAAACGCAAATTACCCACGCAGACCTGATCGGATTGCGGGTCGGCGACATCATTACGACCGACAAAGATATTCACGCGCCGTTGGACGTGGTCGTGGCAGGCGTGACCAAGTTCGCAGCCAGCGCGGGCGCGTTCAAAGGGCACAAAGCCATTCAAGTCCAGGGCCCCCTGCAGACAGCGCCGAAAAGCTAAGCGGACGCGCGACCGGCTCAGGGTCAACGACCGTTTCTTTATGACGAGCGATTCAGCTCGACCTTGCGATGCAAGGCAACGCGACTAGATGTAGTACATCATGTCCGTGTTTTCACGTGCCCGATCCGCTAGTTGAGAAAAACTAATGCGGTCGAGGCAGAGCCGCTGAGCCCGTTCCGCTTCGCGCCAGGCGTCGGCAAGCACTCGCGACACGGGCGAAGACTCATCCACGCTCAGTGACGGGCTCGAAGCCCCCTCGGTTGCGGCAACGACTTCGCCTAAGGTCAACGCGGAGGGTTTACGCGTCAGGCGATATCCGCCCGAAGCGCCACGCGTGCTTTCCACGATGCCGGCGGCACGCAACTGCTGCAAAATCTGTACAAGGAACGGCATCGGGATTCCGTGCGCGTCGGCGATCTGGCGAAGCGGCACGGGTTCGTCGCGTTCGTGTCGACGAGTCAGCTCAAGAATGGCCAGACAAGCGTATTGGGTGCGAGCCGACAAATTCACGACGACTTGGTGTCCTCTTGGGTGTGCAGGCCGCATTCCGTTTTCGCGAAACCGCTCCATCGCCCGGCCCGTTCGTCTTCACCGAACATCACCGCGCGAGTGCATGGCCAACAGCCGATGCTGGGATAACCTTGGTCGTGCAAAGGATTGTAGGGAATCTCTTGATCCGTGATCCTTTTCCACACGTCTTTTTTTGTCCAGTTCGCCAGCGGACTGATTTTGACCAGCCCAAACTTCTTGTCCCAGCCGACGATCGCAGCCTTGGCCCGGTCCGGACTCTGGTCCCGTCGAATGGCACTTGCCCAAGCTCGCATACCGATCACGGCTCGCTTGAGAACCGATAGCTTTCGCTCGGCACAGCAACGGTCGGGCTCCGTCTTGTAAACCGGACCGCCGTTCATGGCCTCGTATTCCGCCACCGACGTTTCGGCTCGCTCCATGACCACTTCGATGCCGTAACGACGCTTCACACGCTCGCGAAGCTCCAGCGTTTCCGCAAACTGATAGCCGGTGTCGAGGTTAAAGATCCTGGTGCTCGGCGCGACCTGAGCCAGCATGTGAATCAACACCATGCCTTCCGGTCCAAAGGCAGTGGCCATGGTAAACCGCGAACCAAACCGCTCCGCAGCCCATTTCAGAATCGCTTCGGGTTCGGCCGATTCGAAATCCTCGCTACGCGCTCGCATCTCCTCAACCAACTCGGGAGTCAGTTCCCAGACGGGCTCAGGATTTTGTGTGGCTTCGAAGGTCGGTGCTGGGGCTCGAAAAGACGACAACGCAGGCTCCGATATCGCAACGGTTTGCAACAGCATGGCAGACTCACCATCCTTCGCATGTCCGTGGCTCAAGGATGCCACGAATTGTAACTATCCTAATCAGCTAAGTAAAGTATCGGCGTTTTCGGGAAGATTATGCAGAAAAACAGGGTTTTTCCGCGAACGTGAGCCTGGAGTACGAAGAGTCGGGAGCAAAAAGAAGAAGGAGGCAAGGATTCGGGGGGCTCAGTCCAGCTCGATGGCGTCGCCGTAATTGGGAATGGTGACGGGCCAGTTCCATCGGGTCCGGATTTCGTCAGCCAGATGCTTGGCTGCGTTTTCTTCCCCATGGGTTAGGAAAATCTGCCGCGGAGCGTGCTTTAGATTGCCGATCCAACGCAGCAGTCCGCTACGGTCGGCGTGCCCCGAGAAACCGTAAATCTGCCGGATTTGAGCCCTGACTTTGTGGTCGGCGCCATGGATGCGGACGAAGAGAGGTTTCTCAATGATTTGTCGTCCCAGGGTTCCTTGTCCTTGGTAGCCCACGAACAGGACGGTGGAGGCCGGGTTGCCGATGTTTTGTCGCAGGTGATGTTTGATTCTCCCTGCGGTGCACATTCCGGAACTCGCCATGATGATGCAAGGCTTGCGGTAGTCGTTGATGGCTTTGGATTCTTTCACCGACCTGCACAAGGTGAGGCCCGGGAATCGCAGCGGTGGTCGATTGTCAGCCATCATGGCCAGAGTATCAGCATCAAAGAAGTCGCCGAGACCGCGATAGATTTCCGTGACATCGACGGCCATCGGACTATCCAGGAATACCTTGAGTTTCGGAATCCGGTGCGCGTGGACCAACCGACTGATGTAGTACATCAATTCCTGAGCACGTTCGACTGCGAAGGTGGGGATTACCACGTTGCCGCCACGTTCGACCGTTTCATTGACCACCACTTCCAGTTGTGTTTCGACATCGCCGGCGTTGTTGTGGTCCCTGTCTCCGTAGGTGGATTCCATGACGACGTAGTCGGTCTCTTCCGGCAAGCTGGGATCACGGATGATAGGCTTGTTGCATTGTCCGATATCGCCTGAAAACAAAATGCGAGCAACTTTTCCATTCTCGCGGACTTCACATTGCACCATGGCGGAACCGAGCACATGGCCCGCATCGTGAAAGGTTGCGGTCAGGCTGTCATGGACTTGTACTGGTTGGTCGTAGGGGACGACGCGGAACAATTCCAGAGCCATGGTGACATCCTGGTCGTTGTAGAGCACGCGAGGCGGATACTTTCCGCGACGCCCTTCGCGCTGATGTCGGCGCAATTTGTATTCCACGTCTTCGGATTGAATTTTGGCGGCATCGCGAAGGACGACTTCGGCCAGTTGAATGGATGCCCTCGTCGCATAAATGGGACCCCGAAAGCCTTCGCGGACAAGGCGTGGAATCAGCCCGCTATGATCAATGTGCACGTGGGTGAGCAGCATGGCATCGATCTGATCTGGTGAGATCGGCGAGGGATCCCAATTGCGGTTTTCATACGCGCGTTCTTGAAACAGTCCGCAGTCGACCATCGTCTGGCTGCCTGCGGCGTCCAAGCAGTATCGTGAGCCGGTCACTTGCCGATTGGCGCCAAGAAAATGGAGTTTCATGTCGGGGGATTCCTTCAGGACGAGGGGGCGAGTGGATTACAGACGGGATGGGGTGACGCGGTGACGAGGGTGCCGATGAGGTTTCGGACGAGTCGCGACAGGCCGGCTTCCGCTGCTTCGGCTGCTTCGACGACTTCCTGTCCGGTGGTACGGTGAGGGGCGTCGGGGCGAGCCACATTGGTAACGACAGAAATCGCCAGCACGCGCATGCCGCACTCGTGGCCGACGATTGCCTCCGGAACGGTGGACATCCCAACCACATCCCCGCCGATCTTCCTCGCGAACCGATATTCGGCTCGCGTTTCGTAGTTCGGTCCGAGCATAGCAACGTAGACACCGGGCACAGCAACCACGTTCAGACGCGGTGCCAAATCCAGGGCAGCGGCGGCGAGGGCCAAGTCATAGGGTGCGCTGTGCCGTGCATCGTAAACCGGTCCAGTCGCGGTACCGGATATCACCGGCCGGCCGCGGGGCCCGAGCAAGTTCATGTGGCTGCGGATAACGACGAGGTCACCGCGACCGATTCGCGGGTTCACTCCGCCGCTAGCGTTGGACAGGATTAGGAACTGGACACCGAGTTGGCGAAGGACGCGAATGGGAAAAGTAACGTCATCCCACGAATAGCCTTCGTAAAGGTGACAACGTCCCTCCATGGCCACGATCGGAACGGAATCCAGGGTGCCGCAAACCAAGCGACCGCTGTGGCCCATCGCCGTCGTCGGTGAGAATCCTGGCAAATCACCGTAAGAGAAAACGGCTTCCGCGGAGATCTCCCCCGCGAAACTTCCCAGACCGCTTCCGAGCACAATTCCCGCCTGGGGGACGGCCCCCCAAACCTGGCGTACGGCTTGAACTGCACGCTCAACGGATCGATTGCTCGCGGCATCCTGCACGGCCGTGTTTCTCCTTGGGCTCAGCATCGCGATGACCTTCCGAGTCTGCTTGGCGATCGGAGTTCATGTGGCGATCGGAAATCAATGGCTGATAGGAGGTTGCTCGAGTGCCAACACTTGAGCAACCAATTGGCGTAGTTTGGGTTCCGCGGCGTTTGCGATGGCGATGATCTGCGCGACATTCGCAGGCTCAAGCGCATCAGGCAGGCACATATCCGTAACGATCGAGATCCCCAGCACTCGCAAGCCGCAATGGGCTGCAACAATGACCTCCGGCACGGTGGACATACCGACCACATCGGCACCGATCATGCGCAAAAACCGGTATTCGGCTCGTGTCTCGAGGTTCGGGCCGGTCACCGCGACGAAAACGCCTCGATGTGCCACGATGTTGTTGCGACGAGCGAGATCGAGAGCGCGGTCGATCAGCTTGCGATCATACGGTTCGCTCATGTCGGGAAAGCGCGGCCCCAATCGGTCGTCGTTAATCCCGATCAACGGGTTGTCCCCGAGCAGGTTGATGTGATCATCGATGATCATCAGGTCCCCGGCCTGATAATACGGATTCATTCCTCCGCAGGCGTTGGTGACGACCAGCAACTGAGCACCGAGCGCTTTCATGACGCGCACGGGGAGCGTGATTGCTTTCAGGCTATAGCCCTCGTACATGTGCATCCGGCCTTCCATTGCCACGACCGGTAATCCGTTCAATCGACCGCACACCAATCGTCCGCGATGCGATGTCGCGGTCGAGCGAGGAAAATGGGGAAGTTCGGCGTATTCGAAAGCGGCCTCCACCTCGATCTCCTCCGCCAGTCCGCCCAGTCCGGTGCCCAGGATGATTCCGGCGTGCGGTTGCCCCGACCAGCGCTTTCGCACCGCAGCAACGACATCCTCGATTTGTCCCCAAAGTTCCAGCATCGTGCTATTCCTCTTCTAGAAAGCGTTCTCGTTCTATGTAGCGTTCGAGGTAGCGACTCGACAGATCGATACGTCGGTATCGCTACTTCTGGATCACGGTGTCTGCTACGGTTCCTGTGTTACTGATTCTGTGTTACTGACTCTGTAGCAAGGTCGTTATCACAGGCCTTGCCATCGCCCACCGTGTTATAGAAATCCAAGCATCGATGCTGCAAGGGCCGGTCGTCACGGCAACGGCCAAACGCTCTCTCGCATGCTCCATCAGGCTCGCTTGATGGCAAGGATCGCATCGATCGGACTTTGCGTGCGAATGCCGCGGACGTTTTCGAAACCGGCATCGATCAGGAGTGCTTCATATTCGGCGAGAGTGCGTTCCTTACCTTCGGTACAGACCAGCATGTTCAGGTCCTGCATTTGCGCCCAGCGTGGTCCGGCCCGATCATCCTCGAGCAATTTTTCCGCAAGCAACACGCCGCCGCCAATTGGCAGATGCTCGTGGATTCTGCGAAGCAGACGCATGATTTTTTCCACGGTCCAGTCGTGGACAATACGACCAAGGGCATATAGATCGCCGGTAGGCAAAGGGTCTTGAAAGAAATCGCCCGCTACCGTTTCGATCCGATCCGCCGTCGAGGATTGCGCGACGATCTCTCGTGCGAGCGGGACGACCTCGGGAAGATCGAACACCACACCGCGCAACTGCGGCCATCGTTCGCAGGCAGCGATTGCCAAGTGTCCGGTTGCCCCGCCGAGATCGACGATACGCCGATAACCGCTCAAGTCGAACGCTTGCACAACATGAGGCGAACTGATGACGCCGAAACCATGCATGCCCATCAGAAATTCGCGCTTCAAATCTTCGGTG
>JBJOLO010000153.1:0-8238 GCA_046045565.1 Planctomycetota bacterium
CTCGGCGGCAATCGTTTCTGGTTGGGAGCGATCGAAGGGTTGGCGGATTCGCTTGCCAGTTTGTTGAAGATTCAATTTGGTGCGTGGTCGGATCGCGCCAGAAATCGCAAGCCATTTGTCGTTGTTGGTTACCTTGTGGCGGCAATGGCTCGACCTTTGCATGCCGCGGTGGGCACGCCGTCGCAGTTATTAAGCGTCCGTTTATGTGACCGCTTTGGGAAAGGGGTTCGCACTGCGGCCCGAGACGCACTCATTTCAGATTCCTCTCCGCCGGCTATTCGCGGCCGCGCGTTTGGCTTCCACCGCGCGATGGATCATTTGGGCGCAGCGATCGGGCCCGTGCTCGCCACGCTCTTCTTGCTCGTTTGGCCGAACGCCTTGCGATCCCTGTTTCTGCTCACGGCCATCCCCGGCGCAATCGTCGTACTGATGCTGTGGTGCGGACTGCGTGAACCGGAACAGCACGGCAGCGAGTCGGTGCCCGGTTCGTCGACGCCGACACCATTTGACAAGAACTTCATCCGTTTCCTCATCGCCATGCTTTTGTTTACACTCGGCAACTCGAGTGACGCGTTTCTGCTGGTGCGAGCCGAAGAGGTCGGCGTGCCGGTGGTTTACTTGCCGCTGCTGTGGGCCGTGTTTCACGTCGCCAAAAGCGCCGGGAATCTCGTTGCCGGTTCCTGGGTCGATCGAATCGGGCCGCGAACCATGCTGCTCTTCGGATGGGCATTCTACGCGACCATTTATCTTGCCTTCGCAGTGGCCACAAGTCGCACGGCCATCATCGCGCTGTTCGTGGCCTATGCCGCGTACTATGCTCTGACCGAACCTGCCGAGAAGACGATGGTGAGTATGCTCGTTCCGCGTGGTCGTCGTGGGACCGCGTATGGATGGTTTCACGGAGCGATCGGATTTGCGGCTTTTCCGTCGAGTATGATCTTTGGCGGGCTGTACGAACGATGGGGCTACACCGCGGCCTTTGGCTTTGGCGCACTGCAATCGGTGATCGCTATGAGCGTGCTGCTCGCGGTGCGAAGCCCGTCCGCCACGGCGGATCGCGACGGCTCCACGAATTCAGAGAGCCGTGGTGATTAAGGTTTGGCTCCGACGACGGGGACAAGGCGAATGTAGTCGAGTCCAACCATCTGTTTTGGCACGGCGGCAGCATTGGCGCCCACGATTTCGATTGCCATGCGGTGCTTGCCCGACTCGGCCCGTACGGTGCCCAGCGAATGGATGCCGCTCGTAATTACATCGGGAAAGTTATAGAGGTCGATGGGCTGTCCGAGCGACTGGCCGTCCCAATGGACGCGGATCATCCCGTAGTCGCGCGCTAGGGTGAACACTGCCTGTAGGTTGAACGTGCCGGTCTCGGGTACCATGACATCAAACTCCATACGATCCCCGGTCTTGGCACCGCCCCAGAAAATCTGCTTGTCGCCACTCCAGCGATCTTTCGTGAATCCCTCCATCGTCTGTACGTCGGTTTTACCGCCTGTGACCGAGATGTTCTCGATCGATTCCGCTTCGATCGCGTTCGCGACCCGGTGAGTTTCTTTGTCCAATACACTCGCCGGACCGCGTCGCAACGGGAACCGCCAATCGGCGAGCGGCTTCGGCAAGCTTTTTTGGTAGTCCGACTCGGTGGCCGCTTTGCGCTCATGAATGAGCACATGCGCTCCCTTCATCCCGCCGACAACCATGTCAGGCAGTTGATCGCCATTCACGTCGGCAATACTAACCTGCCTGCCGATTCCCGCTTCGCTGTCCACAAGGTGCGGAATCCAATCCGCTCCCTGTTCGGTTCGAACTAATTGAAACCAGTAAACCACCGCTCCCGCATCCCACATCGGACTTTGCTTGTGATGCGACCAATACGTTTTGCCGGTGACGATGTCCTTCAGCCCATCACCATCCATATCGACAAGCGCGACCGAATGCGGTTCGGTGAATAGGACGCCGTAGCGGTTTTGTGAGGGCTGGTTGCCCATGATCAAGTGCTGCCGAAACACGATCTCGCCCCCGCTGCGATCCTGTTCGTACCATGCTAATCCGTATTCATGTGCGGCGAGGCTCGTGATGATGTCATTGTCGCCGTCACCATCCACGTCGTAAGCGTGCATTTCCGCACCGCCGTATGCGTTGGTGAAGGCAGCTTCGTGGAACATCCATCGAGTCGTGTCCGGACTGTCGCTTGGTTGCTGAAACCATCCATTCGCGATCAGGATGTCGAGTTTACCGTCGCCGTTGACATCGCCCACACCGAGTCCGTGTCCAAATCGATCCGGGGCGGCTTTCTCGGAGATCGGATGAAATGTCCATTTTTCGAACGGCTTGTCCCAGTTCACGGTCGCGTAACCGAACTTGCTGTCATAGCAGCAAACGAGTTCGGGGCGATCGTCGCCTGTGAGTTGAATGAAATGCGGCGACTCATTGGCGACGGAATCGAAAACAACATGTTTCTTCCAACTGCCGCCGCTGTTGCCGGGGTTTTGATAGACATGCGCGGGCGTGCCTGGAAAGCCGACGACGAAAACATCGTTCCAGCCGTCGCTGTCGAAGTCGTAGACCCAATTAAAAAAGTTATCGGCATAGGCATCGCGGTTTTGCGGCTTCGGCGGATAGATTTCATGTCGCTCGGAAAAAGAAGGGCCCGCGAACCAGTACGGGCCGTACACAATATCCATGTGACCGTCGCGATTCATGTCTCCCGCGTTCGCACCTTCGGAGAAGTACACGTCGGTCAAGGCCGTTCGTTGAAAGTGGTGAAGTGAAGGTTCTTTCGGCGTGACCTTTTCGAAACGCAGGAAATACGACTCCTTCAACAAATCTTGTTTTTCCTCCACCTTTCGGAACCCTGCATCCGTGATTTCTTTCGCGAACACTTCCTGGCCGGCGCGGACATGGTTCATCGCCCAATCGGTGCTCTTGCCGGGGATGCGGTGGAAGTCGATTAGCACCACCTGGCCTTCAGGCTTCAATGCCGCGTGGATCGATCGCATTGTCTTGTGCGGAAATTCAAAGTGATGGTACGTGTCGCAAATGAAAACCAAATCGACCGAATTGGGAGGCAGTTCCGCCGAGTCCGGTTTGCAGACCACACCGGAAATATTGGTGATGTTTTGCTGCCGGGCGATTCCCTCCACATGCCGGATGAATTCCTGCGAGATATCGACGGCGATCACCTTGCCTTGCGGACCGACCAGCGGCGAGAACATCCGGGTAAACAATCCTGTTCCGGCACCGACATCTGCGACGACAAAGCCCGGTTTGATGCCGAGTGCTGCCACGACCTCGTTACGCCGGTCATACACGTCTCGGCCTTCTTTTTCAAACCGCTCCACGAAGTCCGGCACGTTCGCCTTTTCGAATTGCTTGTTGATTCCCGGGTTGACGCTTTTATCCTGTGCTTGTGCGACGGGGAAGCATGCGAGAATCAGTAGCGAGATCAGCAGGATATGTTTCACGACGAAGTCCTTTGGCGGCCGGAGGAAAGGTAAGGAGTGTCGAGCACAGCGACATGATAGTGGTCCAGGTCGTGTGGTGCAAAAGGGTGACGGCAGCGGACGCATTCGGGGCGGATACGGCATGTGTCCACCAAACCGGGCCGTTTGCGAGGTTTACGGGCGGCAAGTTGGCGATCACCGCAAGCAAGACGATGATCGATTGCCGAATCATGGTACACTTGTGTCCCGTAACGAGTCCGAAGCGGGATGCGAAACTTGCATCTCACTGTGTATGGGGTATCGATCATGTCTGGCGATATACAAAACCGTTCCCAGCGACCGTCCGTGGAAGATCGACTGGTCGAATTGGAAAGTCAGTTGGCCCATCATCAGCGAGTCTGCGAGCAACTGAACGAGGTGGTTGTCCAGCACACCAAGACGATCATGGAGTTGGAATACAAATTAGCGCGGTTGGAAAGCCAGTGGAAAGATCTGCGCGGACAAACGGCGGAGGTTCGAGACCTGCTGGAGGAAAAGCCGCCGCATTACTAATCGAGCGAGGTTGAAAAATGAACGTGCGATCCCTCGTGGTGCCAACAGCCTTTCTTCAAGTAGTCGTTGTGCTTTTGGGTTTGGTAGCCCTCGCGTTCTTGCTCCGGGAACCCCATCTCGAGGGCAGAAACGCAAACGCCACGCTCTTCGAGGTCTATTTCAAGGACCCATTTTTGGCGTATGCGTACGTTGGGTCCGTGCCATTTTTTGTGGGAGTCTACCAGGTGTTTCGGTTGCTGGGATTGGTCCGACATGCCAGAGTGTTCTCCGCGGCGAACGTGCGAGCTCTGCGGATGATTAAGAAGTGCGCGTTGGCCACGATCGGGTTTGTGGCAGGAGGCGAACTGTTTATTCTCCTCAACAGTGGCGAGGATCGTGCCGGCGGCGTTTTCATCGGCGCGCTGGTCACGTTTGGATCGATCGTTGTCGTCGCCGTGGCCGCGATGTTTGAGCGGATTGTGCTTGGAGTCGTGGGTGGGAAATCGGGGAATGACCTGATGGGATAACCTGGAAGAACCGAAATCGTTTAGGGTAGCAGCACCGTTTGACGCGGCCGAGATGTCGCACGAGGGGATCGGCCCCAAGATTCAGTGCATCACTAACCTGTCCGGACCGGGGATCGGGAGACAGCGCATGGCCAACATCAGCATGAATCACCACATTCACCATATTACGCAGCAAGATGAGAATTATTGTTGGGCTTGCGCCTTGGCGATGTTGAAAGGCGAGAGAACCTGGGAGCAAGCATTAGCAGTGGCGGATCGCGTCCCGGAAAGTGCGAGAGATAGGAATAGTGGTGCACTAATCAATCCGGCTGCGGCAGCTCATGCCGTTCACTTGCGAGCGCGTAGGGTCACACAACTTACGCCGGTCGATCTCGTTTCCGATTTGAGGCGGGGCCCCGTTGCCATATTTGGTGTCTACCGGTTGGAAAGAGTATTCCGCCACGTGATGGTTCTCAGCCTGATGATCGGGGACACCGCGCTTCCCCATGCCGTTCGAGTTGGAATCGATGACCCATGGGCATCCGGCAACCGATGGATCGGACCGTGGTCAGCTTTTTGCGGGGCAGGCCGAACTCTCATCGGCCCCGAATACGTGGTCTCGCGGTAGCTCAGAGCTTTCCCGTCAGTTGGTAGATCCACACCAGAGCGGTGTTCATGAGTTGCTCGCCTGCACCGAGTGCGGCGGGAGCGACTTGATTGTCGGCGCCGTAACCGCCTTCCGCAGCGGCTTCGATCGTCGGGAAGTACTGGTGGTAGCCATTGCTATAACCGAAGAAGAAAACCCGTTCGACGCGAGCCCGCTCCCGCAAACGCAAGGCATGCTGACAAAAGAATTCGCCCGAGCCGCTCACCAGGGCGATCTGGCCGTTGAGCAGCGCGACGGTCAGTCGAGGTCGAATGCCATCCTGGTACTCGTCCACAAAGTTTCGCACCAGCTCAGGAAAAAATGCGATCGAATAGGCGGCGAGGACCAGAGGGTTGTTGAAATTCGTCCGCGAGTCGAAACGGAAGCGATCTTCACGCACCGCGAGACTCGGTTTTTCCGGCACCGCCGGCTGCAGGGAACGGGCGAGTTTCACCGTCTCGCGACCCAGTGCCTGGCCGTATGCCACATGGTCGCCGTATGGACCACGTTCGGTCGACAGGTCTCCCGAGGCGCCTTGCATGAACACCGCAGTTCCCCCCAACTCCTTTTCAATCGTGCCTTTCAACGCACCCACATAGTCGGAAGAGAATTCCAGCGTTTGCGCCGGAATACTGGTCGGATGCGCTGCAAAGTTCACCAGAACGGCAATCGTCTTGTCACTGGTGACGTCGTCAAACCGTATCACGCCCAACATCGTGTCGATCGGTTTGGCATCCAACTTCGAGTGGCGGTTTCGATTGAAATTGCTCAAGCTCGTTCCACCGCTCGCGATCTTTGCGGGTGCAAGTTGCCGATCGGCGTCAAGAATGGCCTCGACGATTGCGTCTTCTAACTTGCGCATGTAGCGAATCGTGGCGTCGAATCGCCCTTTCCCCTTGCCGTCTTCGTCCGATAACTCGACCACCGGTCCATGATGGGTGTGCGAACCGGCGATCATGGAAGAATCAATGCCCGCCCTCGTCTTGATCGCTTCGCGAATTCGCTGCAGGGATGATTCGGACGGTGAGCGGCCGAGGTCGAGCCCCACCACGGCCAGTTTCCTGGACCCGACCTGAATTACCACTGCCGCCGCGTGCAAGGGATCGATCACGCCGGTCGACAGCTTGTCGTGCCGCGCTCCGTAACCCCACATCGGCACAGGCTCTGTTGGCGTAATCTCGCGCTTTGCCGCCCCGACACGCAACACATCCTCCGCTGCGACCCGTGGCATCGAAAAGCACCATGTCACGATCAGCAGAGCAATCTTGAACGCGGTGCGTATTCGCGATGAACCGTTTTCAGTCATATCAAGCTCCTGCATTTCATTCAGGCTCGTCATCTCAAGCGGTTAGTCATTCAAGAGGCCAGTCATTCAAGGCAGTCAAAGCAGCCAGTCAGAACCGCCTAGCTCGAGGAAACCCGCAATCGCAAAACCATCCCGAGCATTCTAGGAACTCGGAAAGCATGTTGCGATCACCGTTCCCGATCCGCTCGGGTCGTAGCTGTACTGCATGGCCCCACCTCGATTCCGCGGACCGAAAGTTCCGGTTTTGGCGGTCTGCGATTGATGACGAGACGAGCATTATTGATGTAAACTGGCGTCGAAACGATATCTCAAAACGGCATTCCGAAAACAGCCTGGTAACGGGAAGATCCAAATGGTCCGCAATCGATCGGAACAACGCTGGACGTTCAGCATCGGCATCGCAGCCTTGCTACTTGCTCATTCCAAGGCGATCATTCTGGCTCAAACGACACAGCCCGCTGTGGAACCATTTGGAATCGAGAAACGCATTCCCTGGACGACGTCGAAATTCCGAGGTCGCCCGGAACCGCCCCCGCCATTCCGTCCCGAGCGACTGTATTCCCGCCTGCGATTTACGACGACGACGGTGCTCGCTACCGAGCCGGGTTCAGACCGGATGTACGTCGGCGAACAAAGCGGCAAGATCTATGCCTTGCCTCGCGACCGGGACGCAGCACAAGCGTCGCTGTTTTTGGATTGCCAGGAACTTGTTGAGCGTCTGAATCGCGATCGCTCGGAGCCGCTCGAATTGGAAGCGCTCTATGGCATGGCGTTCGATCCCGATTTCGAAAAGAACCGCTACTGCTACGTCTGCTATGTTGTGCGTCGCAAAGGACAGACAACGCAATTTGAGGACGGCACGCGCGTCGTTCGCTTGAAGGTGACAACGGCCGAACCTCTACGATGCGATCCGACGAGCGAGCAATTGGTCATCGCGTGGCTCCAAGGCGGCCATAACGGTGGTTGCTTGAGGTTCGGGCTTGATGGTTGCCTCTACATTTCGACCGGAGATGGCGGTAATGCCTTTCCGCCCGATGGACTCAAGGCGGGACAGGATCTTTCGACCTTGCTCGCCAAGATCTTGCGAATCGATGTGCGAAAATCACAGTCGGACAAACCGTATGCAATCCCTGACGACAACCCTTTTGTAAGCATGAAGGGCGCACGCGGCGAAATCTGGGCGTACGGGCTGCGCAATCCATGGAAAATGAGTGTTGATCGGAAGACCGGCGACTTGTGGGTGGGAGATGTCGGTTGGGAATTGTGGGAACTGGTCTATCACGTGAACAAGGGTGACAACTTCGGCTGGAGCATCGTTGAGGGCAGTCAGACGGTCCATGCCGAGGGCGTGCGCGGGCCAACGCCCATCGTGCCGGCCACCATGGAGATTCCGCATACCGACGGCGCGTCAATTACCGGAGGTTACGTTTATCGCGGCAAAAAGTTCCCTGAACTGGAAGGCACTTATATCTTCGGCGATTGGGAGACGCGACGAATCTGGGGTGCCAGGATCGAGAATGGAAAGTTGCTTGATCGCCATGATCTGATCGATCCTGTGGTGCGCATTGTCGATTTCGCGGAAGACCGCGGGGGCGAACTGTATCTGCTTGATCACGATGACGGTTCCATTTACACACTTGCCAAAAATGATGTGTCAGCGGATGCCAACCCTTTTCCTTATCAGCTGAGCGAAACGGGCATTTTTGACTCGGTTGCCGGGCACAAAGTGGCGCCGGGTGTGATTGAGTTTTCAATTAACAGTCCGCAATGGTCGGATGGCGCGAGCGCGGAACGCTATCTGGC
>JBJOLO010000207.1:0-8017 GCA_046045565.1 Planctomycetota bacterium
ACCATGATGGCAACGTCGATGCGTGTACACGGCATACGCTCGACGTTGGCGGCCTGCACCTTGTTCGCAATCGTCGCGATCGGGGTGGCAATGCGGACCAACATGGTGCGTCAGCAAGAGACCACGCGCATTCGAGGATTGGTAAGCGAACTCATCAACGCCGAGCCCTCACAGGTTCCGGGCATTGCGGAGAAACTCGCCGAGAATCCTGCTGTCGCAGCAAGTTTCCTGAGCCCCTATCTGGCTTCTACCCCTTCGACACCCGATGAGAAGCGGGCGAAGTTGCATGCTCGACTCGCCACCGTATGGCGAGATCCATCGCTTATCGAGCCACTCATCGACGAGCTGCTCAACGGCAAAATCTCCTACGTGATCCCAATTCGACAAGTTCTACAACCGTCAGCGACGACACTGACAGACCGTTTTTGGAAGTTGCTGCGCGACAAGAACGAAGACCCGAAACGACGCTTTCGAGCGGCGTTGGCACTTGCGGAGTACATCCCGAATTCATCGTCGACCACGTGGACCGAAGGCGATCTGAAGTTAGTCGCCGAGCAGTTGGTTTCTGAGAATGCCGAGTTCCAACCGCTGTTGCGACAAGCCCTATGGCCCATTCGCGAAAAGCTATTAACGCCATTAGAGGAGATCTTTGGCGCGGTCCGCGCGACCGATGCGCAGCGGCTCGGTGCTGCGAACGCCTTTGCGGATTACACGGCGAGCGATATCACCAAGCTGTCTCAGTTACTTGCCAGCGCCACACCAGAGCAAGATGCGGTACTTTTTCCTCTGGTGTCGGGTAGTCCGACGCGGGCCGGCCTGGCATCGCTCGCAAGCATCGCGGCCACGAAGCCGCCCGATGAACTTGGAGCGGCCGAACGAATTGCCTTTGGACAGCGACGCGCCAATGCTGCGGTTACGCTCCTGAGACTCGGTCAACGGGAACAAGCACTACCGGCGTTCGAGATGACCGATGATCCCGAGGCGATCAGTCAGTTCATTTTCCGCTGCCGACCGCGTGGAGTGGGAGCCGACGCGCTGCTCGACTGTTTGCAGAGCATGAGCACCAATGCGGCAGGGCTATCACTCAGTCGCGCGCGTCATGCACTGCTGCTCGCGCTCGGTGAATTCCAACTCGAGGAAATCCCCAAGGACAAACGCGAAGGGTTGCTCACGCAACTCGCTGACTGGTATGCGAATGATCCGAGTTCCGGTGTGCACGGCGCAGCAGGCTGGCTGCTGCGGCAGTGGGGGCAGAATGACGTCGTGTCGAAGGTCGACCAAACTCCGGTACCCTATGCACCCGACCGTGAGTGGTTCACTTTGGCGATCGACGTCATGCCAACTCCTGCGCCGAACCTCGGTGCTGTACTCGCGGACTCCATGAAGAAAACGTTTTATTACACGTTCATTGTCTTTCCTGCAGGTGAGTCCTGGATCGGATCCCCGGCCGACGAACCCGACCGTTCGACGTTGGAGGGGCGGGAACAGCGGCATCGTGTTACGCTCAGCTACTCCTTCGCTGTGCTGGATCGCGAGGTAACGATGGAGGAGCTCGCGACCTTCGACCCGTCGTATCACGGTTTCATGCAGCAGGCCAAAGCGCAACCGGCTGACGCCGGCTTTGGTCCCGGCTGGTACAACGCGGTCGATTTTTGCCGTTGGCTGGGTGCCCAATCAGGCTTGGCGGAATCCGATCAGGCGTATGAGCTAACAACGTTGCAGGACGAGTCCACACTTACGCGGCCTCCGCCCGCTTCAGGCAGTCAGACGCCTCGCGATCTGTTGATCAATTTGAAGCGACGCGGTTTTCGTCTGCCGACCGAAGCCGAATGGGAGATTGCGGCGCGAGGCGGGGTACGAACAACGTATGGGTACGGCAGCGAGCCAACGTTGCTCAATCGTTTTGGTTGGTTCTCGGACAACAGCGGCAAGCGGGCTCACCCGCCGAAGCAGCTGCGACCAACTTTGCGCGGCGCGTTCGACTTGCACGGAAACTTGGCCGAATGGACGCACGATTGGTTTCGCAACGAGTTCGCCGCGGAAGCCGACACCGATCCGGTGGGCAGCATGACGAGCAACGTCAAGGTGTACCGCGGTGGCAGCTGGGGCACCGACGCGGCGAATTGCCGGCTAGCGAATCGTTATGCGTACAATCCAGTAACCCGCACTGCGGATACCGGATTTCGACTGGTGGTCACCACATCGATGTTTTCCTCGGATGCGAAAGAAGAAACGAAAGAGTGACGGGCTCGACGTGTCGGGAGCAAGCCCGAAGGTCGGCCTGCCGAGCTTCAGCACTTTTGCCGAGAACAGAGACTCGAGCAACGGGGAAGAAGAACTATGGCAAGCGAACGGGCATCTGGCGATACCTAGTCGGTCGTCCGCAGCGAGCGACCAGTAGCATCTCGTGCGATGAAACTACAAACCGAGCGCAACAGCGCGAATTTTTTTCACCGATCCGCTGTCTGGCCTTTGGTTGTTTCGGAACAAATTGAAATTGCATTGAGTCTTGTCCGCCGAAACTGCGGCCATCTTCAGAATGTGACGCCATCGTAACGCTCAGGGCACTCAGGGCGAATCTTGTCGGCAGCCATCATCTCAGGCGGGCTGGTCTTATCGATCTGCGCTTCCGCTGTTTCTGACTATTCTCGTCCAGCAGCTCGCTCTTTGGGGATTGCGGAGAGTCGACTCCAAAACTCCACGGCATAGCCACAAGTGCAATCGAAATTCGATGCATGGCTACATCACCTCCAAGATCGAAGTTGCTCATCGCGAACGCGAGGCGTCTTCTGCTCGCTAGTGGCTCATGCCTATTCTCTTGTCGCCTCCGGCGACTTCGGACTCATCGCCACACGAAAACCAAGGCTGCCAAAGCGCGCCGACGGTATGTTGCTGAGTCGGGCCGCTGACCTGCAAAGCGACGGCCCGTCAAGCCAACTGCCGCCGCGGTAAACACGGTTTGAGCCCGTAGCAGCACCGGATGGGTCTGCCACAGCGCCCACCGGATACTCGCCGTACCAGTCTGCACACCATTCCCACACATTCCCATACATGTCGTAAAAACCCCAGGGGCTTGATTTTTTTTGCCCTACAGGATTGCTGTGACCACCTGCGTTATCTTTCAGCCACGCGTACTCCGCCAAGGGAGTTGGATTGTCGCCAAAGCTATATTCCGTCGTGGTGCCGGCCCGACATGCATATTCCCACTCGGCCTCCGTTGGTAGTCGATATTCACGGCCAGCGGCACGTTCCTTAGGGACTTCAGAGAGTCGTCTGCAGAACTCCACCGCATCCTCCCAGGAAACATTGGTGACGGGATTCTTAGGTCCTTTGTGCTCGCTTGGGTTTGTCCCCATCACCAGTGCATACTGTTCCTCTGTGACCAAGTACACACCGAGGTAGAACGGCTTCGAGAGTGTTACCTCATGGCGAGTCTCGTCGGGATTGCCGTTCGCCGACCCCATCATGAACTTGCCAGCAGGCAAGAGTTTTAGTTCCATACCGATGGAATTCACGACGGGCTTGCCGTAGGGTGGTGCCTGAATGGCCTGAAGCCGTTGATCGACCTTCTTCTTATTCAGTCCCGACAACGTGGGCTGTGCCTTTGTGTACAACGCTGCGGCATGCCGGCGAACGGCGCGTTGCCCGATCACGGGCAATGTTTCACCATAATCCCACCACCGATCGCCCGTCTTTAAAAAATCGATCTCTTCCTCAATTTCCGTCCGTGCAAGGTTGCTCAGTTGCTCATCGCTTCCGATCGCCAACATCGGCACACCACGCTCCCAATCGCCTTTGACAAAGCAAAAGAATTTGCCGAGCTCGAAATTAGCCTCAGGGTCGGTGGCCTTGGTCGCGAGTCGCGTTTGGTACTCCTTCACTTTGCGATAACTGGTCGCGATCGACTCCAACTCTTTCGCTTGCGATGTCACTTCCTTAACCAGCGCCGTGTCGCGGGTTCCGCGAGCGGCGGTCACAGCCAACTCCGAGATTTGCTTCGCATCGTCATAACGATCGGAGGTCGTTAATTGGTCGATCAGCGGCCGGAGCAGATCAACGCAGAGCCTACTCGCGATGGGAGTCTTGGCCGCTTTTACCGCGGTGGTCCCGGCGTCGAAACGCATGACCATCGCGTCGACCTCATAATCGCTCTCGATCAGATCGATCGCCTCGAAGGCGATAGCCAGATCGCCTTGCTGCGTTGCGATATCGCGAACGATGCGCATCAAAACAAAACGCGCAACCAAGTCATCCTTCGTTCCGTGGCCTTCTTTTAGTAATTTCCTGGCCAGTTCCAACTTCTGGACCGACGTCTTCGCCTTCGCATAATCCGGCTTGTAGATCTCGCCGATCTGTGCCGCCGCCGATTTCTGAATGTCCTCGTTGGGTACCATCGCCTTTGATGGTGGCTCAACACACAGGGCCCGCACCGAGAACAATCCGAGTGCAAACATAGCCACAAGGAAAATCGAGTTTCGCTGCATTTCTACATTACCTCCCAGATCTGAGTCGCTCATCGCAAAGGCGACGCCATCTCCCGTCGCGCCCGCCGACTCCACACTTCATAACTCTACTCTCGACTCTCTCATGCCTACTTTCTGGTCGCGTCCGGCGACTTCGAACTTAGTACCATGCGGAAGCCACCGTCATTGATAACACTTCGGCACGACGGGACGACACCGGCGGTGTCGAGCCGCATTGAAATCGTGTCGATTTCGTAATCGCTCTCGAGCAGTTCGATCGCCTCGAACGCGGCACCCAAATCACCTTGCTGCGCCGCAATATCACGAGCGATGCGCACTAAAACAAAACGGGCCACCAAATCATCCTTCGTTCCCTGGCCTTCTTTTAGCAGCGTCCGAGCAAGTTCAACCTTTTGAACCGACGTCTTCGCCTTCGCATAATCGGGCTTGTAGATGTCCGCTACCTTGGCCGCAACCAACTTCTGAGCTTCGTTGTCCGGCACTTGCGATTTCGGATTTGCGTCATCGGCAACACCGAACGACCATATCAGCCCCCAGAGGGCGACCGCCACGGTGAATCGAGTCCGATGCTTGGGAAGGAATACGCCGCATGGTGTTTTGATGGCTTCACCAAGGCTTGATCTGCAGCGAAAGTCGCGGCGGGACCTCGACGCATCGTCTTCCATGCTGCAACTACGAACCCGAAAATATCTGGCGTGTGCAGCCATCCTCGAGTTCGCTGAATGATTGCTAGACAATCTCGGAATCACGATTCACTTGTACGCGTCTTTTCCATCGCTCTGGGTCAAATTCAACTCCGATTGGCTTCCGATCTTCACAACCGAACCTTGCAAGGAGTCTTCCTCGCCACGAGCTTTGAGCGATATTGGTTGAAAAGTTTGGCGGCCTGCGATAGCATAATGCTCTGTGGGGGGGTAACGGAAGCCATATCAGGACGGTCGAACGGTCACGTAGCGTCGCATGTTAGCTTGAGAGCACCGAGTCGAGTATTCTCCTACTGGTCGTCCGCCGATTTTCATGCTCGGTACATCGTCATTCCTGGTACATCGTCGAGCAGTCACGGGGAATGGAAGGTACCTGGAGTTGATTGCACGGGGGCAAATCCTCGGTGGCAACGCCACTCCACCAGGGGGCTCGATGGACTACTCGCAATCCTACAGGATTCGGTGCCCCCTGGTTTCGTAATTAAAGTCAGCAGCGTATGTCCACCAAGTCAAACAGGTCTAAGCTGTACAGGGACAAACTTTCCAAAAGCGGCTTAACTTGTAAACAACTCGCGGAACGATTGATCCGCGGTGGTGCGCTGACCAAAGAGCAGGTGCAGGACTTTTGGAATCGTCTGGACGACGACAGTCGAAACGTTCTATCGTTCGCTGACACGCTGATTGAGAAAGATCTTTGTACGACTTACCAGGTAACCGCCGCGGCCAGCACGGAAAAACCGTTGCTCAAGGTCGGCTCGTATCGCATCATCGACAAGATCGGCGAGGGCGGCATGGGGCAAGTGTTCCGCGCGGTCCATCAGAAGATGAAACGCGAGGTGGCACTCAAAGTGCTGTCGCACCGAACGGCAAGCAACTCGCAGGCGATCCAGCGATTCGCGAGAGAAGTCGAGGCGGCCGCGCGATTATCGCACAAGAATATCGTCACTGCTCATGACGCAGGGGACGAAGACGGCATGCCTTATCTTGTCATGGAATACGTCGTTGGGACCGATCTTTATACGATCGTGAAACGCAACGGCCTGTTACCCTTCGACAAGGCGATGGACTACATCAAACAGGCAGCGACTGGACTGGCTTACGCGCACCGACAAGGCATTGTGCACCGGGATGTGAAACCCGCAAACCTGCTGTTGGATGAAAGCGGTATCATCAAAATACTCGACATGGGCCTCGCGAGACTTGAAATCGATTCGGAATTCAACGCCGCCGACGGCTTGACCGCGACTGGGGTCATGATGGGGACCGTCGACTACATGCCACCCGAGCAGTCGTTTGATCCAAAACTCGCGGACGCTCGCAGCGATATCTATAGCCTTGGCTGCACGCTTTACTTCCTGTTGATGGGCCACACTCCGTACACCGCCGATACCTTATTCCAGCGTATTATCGCCCATCGCGATCAGCCGATCCCCGACATCAAGCATCACATTCCCGAACTGCCGGGTTGGATACAGGACGTGTTCGCTCGAATGGTCGCAAAATCTCCATCCGATCGTTTTCAAACGATGGATGAACTCGTGGAAGCGATAGAAGCCTGCCTTTCCGCGTCAGATTATACCTCGCCTGTCCCTGAACCCACGTCCCGAGCCAACCAAAGTCGAAGCGATTCGCCTTCTAAGTCGGCGCCAAGCTTTGAAATTAACGTGTCGACTTCGTCGCCGTCATTTCCCAGCGTTCCGTCAGAAAAGACGCCTTCGGCCATGCCAAATTTTGCCATGCCGGTGATGTCAGACAGTCGCTCTGCGGCCTATTTGACGTCGAGTTTGACGAAGCCAACCAAAGCACCGCAAGCATCGCTTCACACCTATCGAATTGTGCTCGGCGTAGCAGGCGCAGTTGGTGTCGCCGTCGCGATCGTTTTGGCGTTCTGGCCAAAAGATCGTCTTCAAGTCGCTTCACCCCGCACCACAGCGGACGCGACACCTGCGGCAAAAAGCACTGACTCTCCCAACGATATCGAAATCACGGCCGCGGCAACCGAGTCTTCCGCGTCGTCTTCCGCCGAAAAACAAACAACGGAAAACACGCGCCCAGCTTATTCCAAAAAAGCTTCCCCGCGACCGCAAGACAGTGTTGCAAGGGACCTCGGTGACTTGGAACCCAAATCTCCCACGCCCCCCGAACCCATTGCGAATTCTGGACCGAAGCAAGAGTCGGATCCCACTTCGTCATCGGACGTGGATAACGGCGGAACACCATCAAACGCTGGCGAGCAACCGGCGATCACGCCGGATAAACAGGATGCTTCAAAAGAGTTTCCGCCGATCTCCTCCAAGAATTCCGAAGAACTGCAGATGCTACGCGATGATGCGATTAAAAACGGTGACCTACGCGGTGCGATAAGGTCCGTGGAGCAACTTGCCATATTGAATTCGGAGGCATCGTTCGACGCGAAGCTATTGTTCCTTCATGAACTTGATGCAACTCGATTCGCTAACCAAAAAGCTGTTGTCGGATTGCTTGTCGAACTTCTAGAACAAGCTTTGGATGAAGAGAAGTTTACTCTGGCTGCCCGCTACGTCGATCCAACGCTGGCCCGTGCACGACAATTGGGCGACCGCACTCTGGAGCGTCGAGCCACGCGACTGGTTATCAAAGCCAAATAGAATCATGCTCGCGCATGCTGAGCGGGCGTGGAGTGCCCCCCAAATTCTGATCCAGATGTTACGTGAGCCTACTGCCGTCATGCGGCAAGGAGATTCTCAAATGAAGAGACGTGGCAAGCGACACCGTCCGGAACAGATCGTCAAGAAGCTACGCGATGCAGAGATGCTGCTGCTCTTCGTTGACACGGTGCCTATCGCTGAA
>JBJOLO010000225.1:0-6325 GCA_046045565.1 Planctomycetota bacterium
CTCGTTCGGTTTCTCTTCGGGCTTCTCGTTCAGTTTCTCGTTTGGCTTTTCTGGCGCTGCTGCGGCTTTATCCACGTTCGGATCTTTCGCGAGTCGCGGGTCGACACCCGTATCGACCAGCATGTAGCCGGCCCAGAAAAAGGGATGCTGTGCTTTCAGCGAATTCCCGTCAGGGGATCGGAGGCGGGGTTCGCGATCGACTGCAAGATCGGCGTTGGACAATAGGTCGACACTTCGCTGCCAGGCTTCCGTCGCGGGCAGGTGTGGCAGTTCCTGTACAAATTCTTTGACGAGGCCAAACGTCGATTGTCCGGCGACACGCCAGCGACTCAACAGCACCGTCCGAGTGCCTGTGGACATCATGCCGCAGAGTGCCAGAAAGATTTCGTCGCCGGAGCCGCCCTTTTTCAAACTGGATTCGGCCGGGGTGTGGAACCCGGGCAGCACAACCTGTGCAGGCCCGCCCCACGGCAAGGCAAACCAACTGGAAAGAGCACTACCGGGTTTGCCTTTATCGACTTGGCCGAGCGACCAATCGTAGGGCATTTTGTCGGCATCATCGAAGTCGTGTAGGACAACAAGGCGGTCGAAAAACTTGCCGATCAACGAACTGGGCCCTGGCAGTTTGCTCGGCAGCCGAACCACCCCTGGAAGCGACGTGGCAATCGTTTCGGACGCATCACGGGTCAACTGCAGATCATCTTTGGGATACATTCGTCCGGTCACGATAGCCGTCCTGGTATCGCGTTTGGCGAAACGAGGATCCCCGACCGCCAGTCCGATCGTCGGCACATACCGCAGCCGGAATCGCTGAATGAGCGGTTGTTTCGATTCGTCATCTCCCAGGGCCAGTGCTTCAAACGGGCAGTACCACAGGGCACCGTCGGGCACGAGAATCATTTCCCGGACATGACTCCAGTCCGGCGATTTCAGATTCTTCATCAATTGGGGCAGGATCCGATTCGCGGCCCAATCGGTGCCTTGCAAATCTTTGATTTCGACCGGCTTGTTGCGATCGGTCAGTCCCCATTGTTTGAGCAACTCGGCGATATCGGCGCGTACCTTCGGGGGCTTGTCGACTTGCCACTGTTCAAATCGCTCGTTCCCAATCAGGAATGCGCACAAATACTTCGAAGTATTGAAGAAGGCGAGAACCACTTGGTCTTTGGCCAGTCGCTTGCGCAGTTCTTTCATCTGCAGGGGCGGCGGGAAAACCAAATCGGAGGCGTCTCGACGGAGCGCAATTTCATGGAGTGCCAGTTCCTCGCTGATGCTTAACTTCTGCAACGCTTCGTAGCGTTCGGCCAGGCTTTTCGCTTCATCATCGGTTTCGGGCAGCGGCGGCCGACGAGCAATCTCGTCGCGAATTACGGAGCTTTGTCGCGCGACTTGAGCCAGCGCGGGATACTTGGCGAGCAGGTCTTGTCGTTGCAATAGCGCCTGCTCGGTAAGCAATTCACGGGGCGCGGCCAGGATCCATCGCAAGGCCAGCATCCGTCCACCGAGCGGCAGCGTGCTGAAAAAACGATGCCTCTTGACTTGATCGGCAATTTCCGCGGCGCGCTCCGGCTCATTGCGGGCAATCGACAACTCAAACCAGTGCTCCAGCGGCCCGAGTTGCGGAGTAATCATCGTGGCGATCGATTCCATCGGCTGCAGCGCCCAGTCCTGCGCCGTCGGCTCCCGCAACGTCTCGCGATACAGCAAATCAGCCGATCGATCGGTGACGGCCCCCGATACTGCCAGGGCATCCGCCAGGACGGTCTGCAAAATCCGGCGCGAGCCTCCTCCTTTTTGGAATGCCATCGCGGTCGCCAGGGCTTTCGTGCCACCGGCCATGTTCCCCGTTTGAAAACAGACTTTTGCTAACTCGTACTGAAACCTCGCGCCCACCGCCCCGTCGGCCATATCGTGTCTTCCCAGTTCCCGCCGTGCATCGTCCAGCACGGCCATCGCCTGCGGCCCCTGGCCAAGATGCGACAGGTTTTCCGCCACCAGTACAAGCAACGAAGCCCGTAACGGAATCGAAACGCGAGTGGCCCAAGCTGCACCTGCCACCAGCGGCGTAAATCCCTCGCGACGGCCCGAGGCAAGATGCGCCACCAGCGCGCCGCGAAAGGCCTCCTCAAGCACGTCCCACTGATTGTATGCCGCTGCGGAGTAGGTGGACTCCATGAAGAAATTCAGCGCCATGTCGAACTGGCCGTTGTTCAGGGCTACTCTGCCGAGTTCGTACAGCGCAGCGCAACTGAAGGGATGTTCGAATTGGCCCGCTATCAACATGCCCCGCTCCAAGTCCGAAGTTGCCTGAGCCACTTTGCCGGATCCCAGTTGCGCCATACCGGAAAGCAAATCAAACCACGATTCCGACCAGTGGCCGGGAGTGGTCATCTTTCGGCCACAGGTCGAAACTAACAGCGGCGTCATCGGATCATGTTGACACACAGGGCCAAGCAACTCCGCACGTCGTCGCAACGCCACTATCGTGCAGCGCACAATTTCGGTGACATGGAGCGGGTAGAGTTGCGCGTTGGCCATTACACCGCCCTGTTGCAAAACCGCCTGATTGTCCAAGCGACCTTGCAAGGCCAAGTAGGTTTTTTCGAAGCGTCCCAGTGTGACGCGGCGTGCCGTCGCACCCCATGTCACCGGATTCTTGCTGGCACCGGTCTGGGCATCGAGTCCCGGCGGGAAATTCACTCGTACCATCCAGTCGGGATACGCCAGAAAGATTTTTAATGCCGAGTTGTAATGATCGAGAGCCTGGGTCAGATCTCCCATGTTGTAAAAGCACTCGCCGATCATGGTGTGGAAGCAGATTGAATCAATCCAGCGTCCATCGGCGCTGCGAATTCCACCTTTGGCCGCCGACTGAAACGCCTGCAGCGCGGCGCGATAGTCTCCAGTGTAAAACGGCACGAATGCTTCGAAGTATTCGTCGTTCGGCACAGGCCGTCGCGGTCCGGTGCTACCGCCGAGCAGCGGCACACCGCCGCCCGCGTTTCCTCCCGCGTTTCCACCACCCCCGCCTGCGTTTCCTCCACCCGCTTTGCCTTGCGCGCGCACCACCGAACCGTTGCCGATGCAAAATGCCAGCAAAACCGCGAAGCAGGCGATCACGGCGGAGATGCGAGACGGTTTCATGGAAAACTCCTTCGAAGAGGGGATCTCCATTTCATGATACCGGTCTTCTCCAAATACCGCGAATTAGAAATCGACCATTTCCCACCGCTTGAGTCGAACGACAGGGCAGGATGTTCCATCCGCTCTGTTTCGAGCAAATCTACCGATTATCCGGGCCTCCCCCGCTCGTCTGTTGCAAGCATTGCCAGCGAATTTGCCGACATCCATGCGGGGATTTTCGGGCGAAAGCGTTCCTTCGACACGCCATTTTGGAGATTGGTAAAGTTTGCCGGTTGTTCGGACGATAAGGGTTCTGTCGGAGAAAGCGAAAGAACTCAGGAGTCTGCTCATGAATGCCGAACGATCGCGCGATTTGGTCAACCGCATCGCTTGCGGAATACTCTTGTTGTCAGCCGCAGCGGCAACTGGTTGCCAAGTTTCGGTCGGCGGACAAACCCTGCCGAGTCCTTATTACCACAAAGACGACGTTCAGTACTACGCTCCGGGTTCCGAATTCAAGCTGCCTCGCGAGGCGGCGGCACTGAAGGAATACGCGGCTGAACGCAAGTTACAGCAGCGGTAATTACTTTGCTGAGCGTTTTGCAGATCGCTGCTTACGCGATTTGAAAACGCTTCGCCCAGTGATCTGTCGGGTTTTCAAACGGGCCTCGGCGCGATGACATCTCCCGCACCGAATCGCGGACCACGTGCTCGTACCCAGATATCGTTGTCGACGCACTCGACAACGACCTGTTCGAATCGAGTGGCTTCGGCGAGCAATAATGCGCCGTCGCCAGCCAGCGGGCTTTTCGCAGCCGTGCCGCCGATCAGCTTCGGGGCGATGAAGACGTGGACCTCATCCAAGAGTCCTCCGTCGAGAAAGCGTCCCAAGATCTGACCGCCTCCCTCGACCAGAATGTTGGTCCATCGGCGCGTTCCGAACAGCTTGAGCATTTCACCGAGCTGCTTCGTCTGATCCTCAGCGTCTACGACCAGCACTTCGCAACCGGCGCGTTCCAGACCGCGGCACGCATCGGGTATCGCGTGCTTTGTGACCACGACCAGCACAGGCACCTCGCAGGCCGTTCGGAGCAATGCGCAGTCGTGAGGCAGCAGTCCTCGCGATGACATGACAACGCGCGTGGCAACGCGGGGACCGGGCGGTCGCGCAGTCAACAGCGGGTCATCCTGATCGACGGTGCCGTGTCCGACCACAATCGCATCGACGCTTCCCCGCAACCTGTGCGCTATTTCGCGAGAACGTGCGTTCGAAATCCAGCGACTATCGCCGGTTCGTGTCGCGATTTTTCCATCCAACGACATGGCCCATTTGCCGATCACCCACGGAGCTTTCTCACGCAACAAGTGCAGATACGGCGCATTTAGTTCGCGGGCTTGGGCTTCGCAAACCCCTACTTCTACTTCGATGCCTGCGTCTCGCAATCGAGTTACTCCGCCACCCTGAACCGCTGGGAACGGATCGGACATGGCGGCAACCACGCGGCGAATTCCGGATCGGATGATCGGGTCGACGCAGGGTGGCGTCTTACCATGGTGGCAACATGGCTCCAGCGACACGTACATCGTCGAGCCATGAAGGATTTCAGACGGCAAGACGTTCGGCGATGCGGCACTCGATTGGGCAGCAGACGGAGAAGATGCGGACTGCGAGGCCGCGAGAATGGCATTCACCTCGGCGTGCGGGCCGCCAAATCGCTCGTGCCAACCTTCGCTGACAATGAGGCCGTCGCGCACGATGACGCAACCGACCATCGGATTCGGTTCCACGAAACCGCGTCCTCGCGCGGCAATCTCGATCGCTCGAGACATGAACGCCGAATCGGACGGGGATGCCACGCGATCAATCCATTCCCGGCACCCAGAGCTTCGACTTCGATTCGGTCGACGCGCTTGCGGGGCCGCTGTCAGGAGTCCAAATGCCGCCCTGAGTTGGCGACTCGGCCGCCGCCGCCGCCGCACCCTGTTCGACGAGCTTTCCATCGGGGGTCATGACACCCATCGAAATCAGCAATTGATAGAGCGATTGAGCAATGCCGGGCTCGGACATGTAGTTTCGCTGAATACGCTCGAAAATCGTCGTAAACGCATCCGAGAATCCGCGTTGCAGGCAGGGAATAAGCGTGGAGAGCAGGTAGCGTGCCGGCGAACGTTTCTGATCGGTAATCAGCTCGGCCGCGGTCAGGATATGCTTGAGCGTCTCGTCGGCATTTTCGGCGGCATCGGCCAACAACTGATGCGCGCCGATTCGCGGCAGTGTGCCAACGGTCGACGAACGCCGCTCGATTTCCTTGGCGTAGCGAACCGCCGACTTGGTGAGATGAATGCCGGCAGCATAGCCCATCAGGCCGCTAACCTGTTCATCAGTCATTTCGCTCAGCGGAATGCGTCGCCACTTGGTGCAACTCACGCCAATCGATGGACGGTTCGTGAGTATGTCTGCTCCCACCGGGGCGGGTGCAGGCAGGCCGAGTCCGCTTCGATAGCGATCGAAATCGAAATCCCAATCCAGCGCGTCGGCTTGCAGTTCCAGGAGCAGCAGGATCGCCTGTGCCGTGCGTGAGATCGCCGGATCGGCGGCCGCCTCCCGCAAGGTTTTCCCCCCAAGCACCGACAAGGGTCGCTGGACCAGATCGTGCTCCAACATGTCGCCCGGCAATTTCCGCAGCGCCTCGCGAAACCTGGGATCCAACTGTTGGCGGGGACGAAACAGTTGCTGCGAACCGAGGTAGTTGAGCAGTCCAATCTGTCCCGTGACTTCTTCATGTACCTTTTGAAGACAGGGCTTCAAAAGCGTTTGCAATCGTTCCACGTTCTTCGCAAAGTGCTCATCGCGCCGCGTTTCCAGCACCACTCGAGCTGGGCGATTGGTCTCTTTGCCATAAAGCAGCACGATGCCTTGGACTTTGGGGTACGGCCCTTCTGCCGGAGGCTCCGTGCCTGAGGGCTGTACGGGGTGATCGAGTAGCTGGTGCACACTGCGAGGCGGCGGTTCACCATCTACCGCGTACGCCTCTGGAGAGACGGGCAATTTGAAAACCGTGTGGTCTGCTGCGATCAATTCCACCGCACGATCGTACGGTTCAACATCGAACGTCACCACGACTTCGTCGATCGGATCGGCGTCATAGAGTCCATCCAGTAGCAATGCGGTGGCCTCCGCGTCAACCGCATCGTCGGCAGC
>JBJOLO010000231.1:0-2848 GCA_046045565.1 Planctomycetota bacterium
ACTATCGCTACTTCCCCGATCCGGACTTACTCCCGGTGACGGTGAAGCCGGAAACGGTCGACGCGGTGCGCGAGTCGCTTGGTGAACTGCCGGCAGCTACACGCCGGCGTCTGGAAACCGAACACCAATTGTCGGCCTACGATGCCGACGTGATCCTGAACCAAGGGCGGGCGTTCGTCGCCTATTTCCGCGAAGTTGCCGCGGTGTGCGGCGACGCGAAACAAGCCTGCAATTGGGTTACCCAGGAAGTACTGCGGAGTTGCAACGAGTCGGGGATTGGGATCGGCGAGTTCCCCGTTTCGGCGGCGTCGCTCGGGAAACTGCTCAACGGCGTTCGCGAGGGCAGCGTCCCATCCTCGCGGGCGAAAGAAGTCTTTGCCACCATGGTGCGGGACCGGTCGACCGTCGCAGAGGCACTGGTTCAGTTGGGCATTCAGGCCGTGGATCGCAGCGAGCTTGAAACGCTCTGCCGGCAATTATTGGGCGAAAATCCGCGGATTGTGGCCGACGTCAAAGCCGGGAAGGCGCAGGCCGCCGGAGCCCTGGTAGGGCAGGCAAAACGCCGCAATCCGAACGTCAACCCCAACGACATCCGCGAAATCTGTGCTCGCTTGATTGCCGAAATGCCCTAACACAAACCGCCGGCCGGGACCTCGGCCTTGACTTGGCTGGATGCCCTCAACTCTTTACAATGTGCGGGCTCTCAGGTCGGGAGAATCGAAGTGCCAAGCCAGATCAGCGGAACCGTGGTGGAAGTTTCCCCAAGCGGTGACCTTATTACCGATATATCGGCGGATCGTTTGCGCGGTGTTCCGCGCGACGAACGCGTCACCGTACGGTGCGATGAGCACGAAACGCAAGGAATCTTTGATGCGGGGCATACCGAACCCGCGTGCACTTTCCTGGCACTCCTGGGCGAACGCGGTGTGCTGGAACTGGTCATTGTCGGCGATAGCGCGGCCATCATGCTGGGTGTGCGTCGCGGTGAAGCGGTGACCGTCACTTGGTAGCCCCTTTCGGCTCGACCATGGCAGAGCACGCCGCTCGCAAGGTCGATTGGCCGATGAATCTGGCGACTCACGAACCTCGCACGCAGTCCCACCTCTCGCAGACTTATCTCCCGCAGTTCATTTCCCGCAGATCCATTTCAAACTTTCGTGCCGCCGCAAGCGGGCGTATGAAATCGAAATGAAGATGCCGCCTGAATCACCCGATCCGGAATACATCAAGCAGCTGGAGCGATGGGATCGCGAAGTGGTCTGGCATGCCTTCACGCAGATGGCCGAATACGAACCGCTGATCATCGAGCGTGCATCGGGTTGCGTGCTGGTCGATGTGCATGGGCGGGAATACCTGGACGGTGTGAGCAGCCTGTGGTGCAATGTCCACGGTCATCGCCACCCTCGCATTGATCAAGCCATTCGCGAGCAACTGGATCGCGTCGCTCACGTAACCTCGTTGGGCATGTCAAACCCGACAACGATTCAACTCGCTCAGCGATTGGTTGAAATCGCGCCTCGCGGACTGGCACACGTCTTCTTTTCCGACAGCGGTGCATCGGCGGTCGAGGTTGCTCTGAAAATCGCCTTTCAATACTTTCAGCAGCGTACCGATCCTCAGCCCGCGAAAACAAAATTCATTGCCTTCGAGGACGCCTATCATGGCGATACGTTAGGCAGCGTGAGCGTCGGTGGCGTCGCGCGTTTTCACGACGTATTCCGACCGCTGCTGTTCGACGTCATACGCCTGCCGACGCCGGACACCTACCGCTTTCCTCCGGAACTTTCCCCCGATCAACTCGCTGCCTATCACCTGCAGAAACTCGATGCCACCTTGGCAGCCCATCACCATGAGGTAGCTGCCGTGGTGATGGAACCGCTCGTGCAAGCCGCCGCGGGCATGCGCACTCATCCTGCGGGATTCCTGTCCGGTGTGCGTGAATTAACCCGCAGGTATGATGTCCTGCTGATCGCCGACGAGGTGGCGGTCGGCATGGGCCGAACCGGCCGCATGTTCGCATGCGAACAGGAATCGGTCACACCCGATTTACTCTGCTTGGCAAAAGGACTCTCCGGAGGCTACCTGCCGATCGCTGCGACCCTTGCCACTCATGAAATCTGGCAAGCCTTTCTCGGCACCTATGCGGAGTCGAAAACGTTTTTTCACGGACACACGTTCGGCGGTAATCCGTTGGGCTCCGCCGCCGCACTGGCGAATCTCGATACGTTTCGGGAGGAACGCACGCTCGAATCGGTGCAACCGAAAATCGAGCGACTGCGTTTGCACTGTGAGCGACTCCGGCAACTGCCGCTTGTGGGCGACGTACGCCAATGCGGCATGCTGGCAGCCGTGGAATTGGTGCGCGATCGCGAAACCAAACAGCCGTTTCCCTGGTCGGAACGGCGCGGACACCAAGTGTGCCAATACGCATTCGATCGCGGCGTGTGGATCCGTCCACTGGGAAATGTCGTGGTGCTCATGCCGCCACTCGCCATCACCCTCGACCAACTCGATCGTATCGCGAACGTGGTGCACGAGGCGATCTCAAGCATGCAAGCCGAGTAGCCACCGAAGCCCTTCGCCATCAGATCCGTTTCACGAGCACCGAAGCCACGGCTCGCGCGGGGCGCGGATTCTCGCGAGGTGCTGAGCTTATTGCGCCGAGGATCGCACGCCTTCCGGGGAACCGCCCATCGGCTGATCAGCCGGCATCGGACGGGCAGCCGTGAGGTACCCCATCGGGAACAACGCCTGTTTCACGGCGCGATACTCGTTGAAGCTATCCGGATACACCCAGATGGTGACGGTCGTACGTTCCGGATTCAGCGTCTTGAGGATCGAGAAAAAA
>JBJOLO010000255.1:0-6060 GCA_046045565.1 Planctomycetota bacterium
TGGATCCGCGGCAAGCGGCTATCACCGCGGGCCGGCGCTACCTAGGTCGGCGCTGGGCCTCGCTTCTCACTGATATCTTTCGTCTCTTTCGACAAGCGTCAGACGCGTGAGCATCACGCGATCTGGACGTCTTTCTGCGAATTGCATCTGCTCGATGCACGGCGAGCCCCAAAATCGCCTACAGGGCGTCTCTGCGTCCACCGTGGCAGACTCACGGGTCGATTCAGGCGTGACCCCGGTCTCGCAGCCGATCCTCAATTCCAAGACACACACGTTTTTGATGGGCGAATGTTAACGAAAGGTGTGTGTCTTGGAATGAGCGAAGAGGGGAAACGTGTGTGTCTTGGAATGGGGGGCAGCGGAGATTCACTGGTCAGATGCCCAGTTGGCGGCTCGCGCGAGGGCTCGTTGCCAGCGGGCGCGTTGCGCGTGCCGTTCGTCGGTCGATATCTGCGGTTCGAATACCCGATCGACTTGCCATAAACAGGCGAGTTCGTCGAGACCGCTCCAAAACCCGACGGCCAGTCCCGCGAGGTACGCGGCGCCAAGCGCTGTGGTTTCGAGGATCCGCGGGCGGGCAACCGGTGCACCCAACAAATCGGCCTGCATCTGCATCAGCAGGTTGTTCGCCGCGCCGCCTCCGTCCACCCGCACTTCGGCAATTGGGAAACCACAGTACTCCCGCATGGCGTCCAGCACGTCGGCAACCTGTTGTGCGATACCGTCCAGAGCCGCGCGAGCAATGTGCGCGGCACTTGTACCACGTGTCATGCCCAGCAAAGTGCCGCGCGCGTGCGGGTCCCAGTGCGGCGCGCCGAGTCCCGTAAAGGCAGGCACCATCATCACACCATCCGCATCCGTCACGCTGGCTGCAAGCGGTTCGACGTACCGCGCATCCCGAATGATGCCAAGCCCATCGCGCAACCATTGCACCGCCGCACCGGCTACGAAGGTGCTGCCTTCCAACGCGAATTCGCTCGGCCCGCCGGGTGCAAGACGCCACGCTGCCGTCGTCAGCAGTCGATGCTTCGATGGCTTCGGTTCTTGGCCAAGATGCATCAACATGAAGCAACCGGTGCCGTAGGTGTTCTTCACCGAGCCGTGCTTAACACATTGCTGCCCGAAAAGAGCCGCCTGCTGATCGCCGGCGACTCCCGCCACGATCACCGGACGTCCAAGTATCTCGCTCACCGTCGATCCATAGCACTCACTACTCGAGTGAATGGTCGGCAGTATCTCCCGCGGAATCTGAAGCCACTGCAATAACTCGTCATCCCAATCCCCCGTCGCCAAATTCATCAGCATCGTACGCGAAGCGTTGCTGACATCCGTGACATGGAGCCGTCCGCCCGATAGATTCCAGATCAACCAGCTGTCGACCGTCCCGAACGCCAGTTCCCCGCGTTCCGCTCGTTGCCGAGCCCGCGGAATATGGTCCAACAGCCAACCGATCTTGCTCCCAGAAAAGTAGGCATCAACCACAAGCCCCGTTTTTTGCTGGATTCGATCGGCATAGCCGGCTTCGCACAGTTGCTTGCAATACTCAGCAGTCCGGCGATCCTGCCACACTAGCGCGTTCGCAATCGGTTCACCAGTCCGACGATCCCAGACGACCGTTGTCTCGCGTTGATTCGCAATTCCAATCGCAGCGAGGTCTTGGGGTTCGAGCCCGGCTTGCTCCAGTGCTTGCCGCATTACTTCGAGCTGCGACTGCCAGATCTCGCGCGGATCATGCTCAACCCACCCTGGATGCGGAAAGACCTGTTGGAACTCTCGCTGCGCCACGCTCAGCACCTTCGCCGAGCGATCAAAGACGATCGCCCGAGAACTCGTGGTCCCTTGGTCAAGTGCGAGTACCGCTTTCATGCGACGAAACTACCGAGTGGCTTCAAACATGTCTTGGGCCCATCGCGCAGATCACGGAACCAGCAGTGCCGCAAGACACGCCGTCATGTAGCAGGCGAGCAGACCGCCAATCATCGCGCGGACGCTCAGCTTGACCAGCGCAGAACGCCGGTCGGGTGCCAACGGTCCCAAGCCGCCGATTTGAATTCCAACGGATCCGAAATTTGCAAATCCGCACAGCGCGTACGTCAGAATGGTCCGCGTTCGCTCCGAGACATCCGCGAACTCCGAGTTCATTTCCGGGTTCATTTGCAGGTAGGCGATGAATTCGTTGCCGACGATTCGCGTGCCGAGAATCTTCCCGGCGACAAGACAGTCTTTTGATTCGATCCCCATCAGCCATGCGAACGGAGCAGAGAGGTAGCCCATGATCTGCGAAAACGTAATGCGATAATCATCGCCGAGCAGCGATGTGGCTTTACCGACGAGCGAGTCAAGCAAAAAGAGAAGACTAAGGAACGCGATCAGCATCGCACCGACGTTGAGCGCTAGCTTCAGTCCGTCAGCGGCTCCGGCAGCCGCCGCGTCCACGACATTCGCTGCTTCCATCGGCGGCGTCTGTTCGACGCGCCCTAAAGTCAGAGGCTTCTCGACTTCCGGCTGCATGATCTTGGCAATCACCAGCCCCGCAGGCGCTGACATGATGCTGGCCGTCAGCAGGTGTACCGCGGGAATCCCCATGCCGATGTACGCAGCCATCACACCACCGGCGATCGTGGCGAACCCGCCGACCATCACGGCCATTAACTCGGAATCGGTCATGGTGTTCAGGTAGGGGCGTACCAGCAGCGGGGCTTCCGTCTGCCCTACAAAGATATTGCCGGCCGCCGATAACGTCTCCGCGCCGGATGTCCCCAGTGTTTTTTGCATCGAACGAGCGATCAGACCGACGATCCACTGCATGACGCCCAGATAATAAAGGACCGACATCAGCGACGAGAAAAAAATAATCGTCGGCAATACTTTGAAGGCAACGACGCTTACTTGGTACGCCGGAGTAAGCCCCCGCTCGGTCTGAACTTTATTCTCGCCGAAAACAAAACCGGCCCCCTGATCGACGCAATCGAGCAAATGCGCGAACGCGGCGCCAATGTATTCGAAGCACGCTTTCCCAGCCGGTACTTGCAGGACGACGATTGCCAAACCGACCTGCATAGCTAAACCGAAGACGACAATACGTAGTGGAAACCGCCGCTTGTGCGGGCTCATCGCCCAAGCGATCGCCATCATGATCGACAAACCTAGTAACGGCGCGATACGCTCCATCATGCTCGATCCTCACAACAGCTGCATCAGTTTTTAGCCTGCACGCTCGGCCCGACCACTGCTCTAGTATTGCACCTGTCCCATGAGTTGATCCCAGGCGGTCAGACGTCGAAGTCAGCGCGCAGTGCTCGCCAAGCTAGAGCCGCTCATCCCGCGGGTCAAGTATTCCCCGGCTGTGAACTTGAGTTGAAAGAAAGAACCATGCTGCCGACCGCACGGTCGCTGCAGTTCCTGTCAGATGCTACGATTTTAAGGTGGAAAGGCACGACCAAGGCAAGCCGTCACGTCACGCAACCACGCTAATCGAAGCCGCTTTGAGTCGCTTGTCGCATGCGTGCAAGATCACGTCAGCAGGATTCCCAGATGAACGATTCACCGTTTTCAAAACGGACAACCACCTTCGTCGGACTGATTGTACTTTTCTTCCTGACGCTTCTTTTCTTTGCCTTAGGCAGATCCTACTTTCGAATCGCTGCAGCTCTTGCGATTGCATTTGGATTACTGGGACTCGTCTTGACCGTACAAACATTCCGCACGTCCGAACCGCGATTGCATCGACTCTTGTTCCTGACCACCGGCATCGCGGCGATGATGATTCCGGTTTCCGCGGTAATGCACAATCTGGTCTACGCTCTCTGCATCCTGTTTTTCGGGGACCGCTTCTGGTCAGACGGTTCAGACGAACCGTTTTTCTTTTTGTTGGCAATCGTTGTTTGTCCCGTCTTGTTCATGATCGGCGCTGTTGGGAGTGCAATACTTTTGATCAAGGGCTCTGCGACACGGTAATCGATGACGCGGCAATTTCGGCATCGGGCAGCGACGTTACGAAGTCAACACGGTGCCGGCCGCAGCGCGTTGTGTCACCTCAATACAACGCGCTGCAACGAGCCGCCGCGCACGGTTCCGCCGTCGATTCGAACGCAGGATGGCCGGTGCCGAATGATCTTTCCGTATGACGAGTACCGACTCACGAACCCTTGATGGCCTGAATTGCTCGTTCGGCATCGTTGTCTAAACCGCGAAACTTCATGAAAGCGCGGAGCGTTGGCAAGGCTTCTTTCGCCTCGGGCCCAATCGACTGCAAGGCAAACATGCAAGCACGGATGTTGTTGATATTCTGAGCGTCCGGGGCGGCGAGAGATTGATCCAGGAATTCGACCAGCTTCCCGGTGGCGGGTTTCGCTCGTGCTCCCATCTTCGCAAGGCCCTCGGCGGCGCCGACTCCCAGGGATGGGTCCGCGAGAAGTTTACTCAGCACCACCGCGGCGGCAGCGGCTTCTTTTCGCGGCACCACGATGCCGAGCGCCCTTGCTGCGTATACGCGGAGTTGCTCGGTCGATGAGCCGCTTCCCGGTCCCCACCAACCTGTGGGTGATTCCACCACTTCCATCAGGACCTTCGCCGCGGTGTCGGCCTCGGATCCCAGTTTTTTCTCGGAGCCGATTCTCTCGAGCCCTAGAACCAGGACTTTCTTCAGTTCGATCTCGTCTCGGATCTGCTGCCAGTTGCTTGGAGGAGGTGCTTTCGAACGAGCCTTCGCGAGTGGCACGGAGTAAGGCACTCGAAGTTCTGCGGCAAGGATCGGAACCCCTTTCTCGCCGATTGCGACCAGCGTACTGATCGACTGGTGAGAAAGTTCCGGCGATTCTTTTGATGCGAGGAGGGACTTCAGAACGGGAACAGCGTCCGCAGCTCTTTCTCGGTGGTAGGCGAGCGACGAGATCGCACCTGCCTTGGAATCGTGAGACCGGTCGGGATCTTGGATGATCTGAATGAGACGCTGGATAGCCTCTTCGTCTCCCGCTCGAATCGCAGCAAGAGGGCAAAAACAGGTCAACCAGTACAGACAGGCGAGCCAAACTACCGCACGCATTTTCACACCTCATTTTCATTCAGAATCAAGCCTGCCGCCCGACGCATACCATTCAATTGCGGACAGCGGGGCAGCGTTGATTACGGCATGGAATTCGGAACTTTCGACAAGAGCGTGTCCACGGCCCGTTCAAGTTCCGGACCACGCACGTTCTTGTAACGGATTACACCTTCGTGATCGATGACATAAACGGTCGGGAAACCTTCGATTCGCCATTGCCGGGCAATGGCACCTTGCGGGCCATCTGCCCAGTTACGCCAAGTCACTGCCTTCGACTCCAATACACGTTGCAATCGCGGGCGTTGATCACAATTGACGCCCAGCAAGGCGAACGGCTTACCGGCATGCCGCTGCACCAATTCGCGTTCCATCGGGTACATCGCAACACAATGAGGACACCAATCGGCCCAGAAATCGAGCACCACAACCTGACCTCGATAATCGCTGAGCCGGAATTCCTTACCCTCTGCATCGAGTCCGGTGATCTCCATCGCTCGACTGCCTTCCGAGAGATGCTTGAGTTCGTACATCATCGGTTCAACAAGTTCTCCTAGGGTCGATCCTTCAAAGGGCACGTCGGCCAATTCGGCGATAACGCGTTCCAACACTTGCGTCGCCTCCCGGTTGTGATCCGGATCTTCGTCCTGGCGACAATGCAAGCCGATAGCGAGGGCGACCAATGACATACCGCGAACAGTCCGATTGTCGACCTGATCCCCCATCTGTCGCAGAAGCGTAAGGGAGTGTTCGAGCGGTGATGACTGCAAAAGAAACATCGACCTTGCGAGTTGCGGCTCGGATGCGTAGCGCGTCGCGATTCGATCAGCGACCAACTTGAATGTTTCATTACATGAAGCGGGACAGTCAGGAAGCGCCGCCATGCTGCAGAGGGTCAGTAGCACGCCGAGTTCCACCGGCCGATCAGAATGACTCTTCGCAAACTCCCAAATCCTGGGCATGAAATCGAGTGCCGGATGTCGCGTTGCTAAAAGCTGTTGTGCCTGCTCCTCGGATTG
>JBJOLO010000257.1:0-6996 GCA_046045565.1 Planctomycetota bacterium
TTTGGATTCGCCAATCCGCACGGGCACGTGTTCGACCGTTGGGGCATGGATATCGTCTACGACGGAACCGGCGCTGATCCGTTCCACGGATTGCTGTTCTCCGGCGACATCGACTTCCCGCATAAACACGCTCGCCCGCCCAAGGTTTACAACCAGCGAACGCGTCCCTGCTCGGGCGTCGAGTTCCTCAGCAGCAGCCATTTCCCGGAGGAATTTCGGGGCAATCTGCTGGTCAACAACGTGATTGGCTTCCAGGGGATTTTGCAATACAAGGTCGCCGAGAAGGGTTCGAGCCTCACGGCAACCGAGGTCGAGCCGATCGTGTTTTCCTCGGATCCGAAGTTCCGCCCCGCGGATGTCGAAGTCGGACCGGACGGCGCGATCTACTTCACCGATTGGATGAATCCGATCATCGGCCACATGCAGCATAACCTCCGCGATCCGAACCGCGATCGCACGCATGGTCGCGTCTATCGCGTGCGTTACGAGGGCCGTGAACTGTTGAAGCCGGCACCCATTGCGGGCGAGCCGATCGAAAAGTTGCTGGCACTGCTGAAGTCGCCCGACGATCGGGTTCGCTACCGAGCTCGACTGGAGCTCTCCGGCCGTTCAAGCACCGATGTCATCTCCGCTGCAAAGAAGTGGCTCGCGGGATTGGACAAGGCTGATCCCGAGTTCGAGCACCACCAACTGGAAGGTTTGTGGCTGCACCAGAACATGAATGTCGTCGACGAAGAGTTGCTGAAGCGAACGCTGCGATCGCCGGACTATCGCGCAAGGGCAGCTGCCACTCGCGTGCTCACCTACTGGCGCGATCGCGTCAAGGATCCGATCGAGCTGCTTCGGGTGCAGGCGAACGATGAAAACGCTCGAGTGCGTCTGCACGCTGTGTGGGCGCTGAGTTATTTCTCCGGGGCCGATGCCGAGAAGGCGGCAGAAGCTGCAGTCGAGTCACTGGTGCATCCGCAGGACGACTACTTGAAACTGCAATTAGATGAAACCAACAAGACGCTTGATCGTCGCATTAAGGCGATCAAGAAATAGTGCATAAGAACATCGTGCACCAGAAGCAAGCGTGCAGTCGAAACAAACGGTGCGGAGAATCGGTTTGATGTTGTTTCGTGATCTCATTGTTCGGCGGTATGAGGGAACATTTCAATCCCTGATTTCCGCATCGTGCATCTTGGTTGCGACGATTTCGACTTGGATCACGGCGACGTCTCTGCCGGCTACTGCGGTGGGGGCTGATGAACCTCCGCCGAGTGCCGTGGGGCCGCTGATGAAGTTGTTTCAAAGCGGCCGACTGCCCGCGGAGCGGCAGGAGGCGGTTGTGGAGATGATCTGCAATCGCGGCAATGAGCACGATCTGCGCGTGGTGTTCGAGCGGATCTTGAGTGCGGACGGATTCTCGCCGGCTTTGCGACTGAAAGCGATGCAAGGGTTGTCGCAAGCGGCGACCACGCGTAAAGTTCGTCCCGCAGGCGATCTTCGCGGTATGGAGCGATTGATCACCGGTGACGATGCCGCGAAGAATCCAGCACTTCAGCAGTCGGCGATCCGCTTGGCTTCAAGTTGGAAAGATGCCGCAGTCGTGCCGGCCTTGGAGAAACTGGCGATTTCGGCTGACACAAAAGCGGATTTGCGTCGTGTGGCAATCGACGGATTAGTGACGATCGGCGACAAGTCCAGCCGCGGCACGCTGGAGAAACTCGCTGCACGCGAGCAACCGCTGCCTATCCGGATGCAAGCCGTGGCGGGACTCGCCGCCTTCGACGTCTCCATCGCGGCGACGGCAGCGGCGCTGGTGCTTGGCGATGCGCAGGCGCAAGACGACACGGCAGCGATGATCGGAGCACTACTCGATCGCCGCAATGGCAGCGACTTGCTGGCCGCCGCGATTGCTTCGCAAACGATTTCGGTCGATGTCGCCAAGCGGGCATTGCGCATCATGTATTCCGTCGGACGCAGCGATGCACCACTTTCCGATGCACTGAGCAAGAAGGCAGGCATCACCAGCGAGCTGACACTGCCGACTCCCGCCGAAGTGGCCCAAATCGTTGAAGATGTGACGGCGAAGGGCGATCCGGAGCGCGGCGAGGCAATCTTTCGCCGCAAAGATCTTAGCTGCATGAAATGCCATAGCGTGAGTCGTGCCGGCGGTCAGGTCGGCCCGGAACTCAGCGCCGTCGGAGGATCGTCGCCGGTCGACTATATCGTCAATTCGATTCTGAATCCGAACCTCGCGGTCAAAGAACAGTATGTCACGCGCGTGTTCGTCACTGCGGAAGGCACGGTGCTCACGGGCATCGTCATCGACCGCGATGAGGTACGAGTCAACATTCGCGACGCGAACGGACAGGCAATTACGGTTCCGGTTGCCGATATTGATGAGGAATACGAAGGCAAGTCGCTTATGCCGCAGGGGCTAACCCGCTTTCTCACGCGCGAAGAACTGCTCGACCTGGCACGCTTCGTGTCGGAACTTGGCAAACCCGGTGCCTACGCCGTGCAGCAGGCAAAAACTGTGCAGCGATGGCGCGTGCTGCGCGAGCCGCCGTTGGAGTTGACACGTGAAGTCCCGCACCTGGAAAACCTTCGCCAACATGTGCTCGGCTCGCAACCCTCGGATTGGGATCCTGCCTACGGTCAAGTGAACGGCAGATTGCCGCTCGATGAGTTACGGAAAGACGCCGAGCCGACGGTGCTGATCTTGCAGGGCCACTTCGACGTCAGTGCGGAAGGGGCAATTGCATTCCGGATCGAAACGGACGCGAAGGTCCAGACCTGGATTGACGCCGAATCGCTGGAGGAGCGGCGCGAGTTCGAACTCTCTTTGCCGAACGGACGTCACGCGATTACGCTTCGAGTCGAAGTACCCGAGTCGAAGCGACCGTTTTTACGTGTCGAACTGAAGACGCCCGATCAGTCAACCGCCAATTTCGCGGTCGTGGGCGGCTCTTGACGCCGTCCTTCCTGGTGAGTGCTTCAGCGCGGTGACTTGGCATCAGCCGCTCAGGTGCCGAGGTTCTTTTGGTACCACGCCACCAATCGCTTCCAGCCGTCTTCGGCCTCGGACTTGCGGTAACTGGGGCGATAGTCGGCGTGAAAGCCGTGGGGCGTCTTGGGGTAGAGCACAATCTCGGATGGCTTGCCGGCTTCTTTGAGCGCCTTTTGCATTTGCTCGACCGTGTCATTCGGAATGCCCATGTCCTCGCCGCCATAGAGGCCCAACACGGGCGCCTTGAGGGAGCCGGCGAGATCCATCGGATTTTTGGGATGGAGGTCATCCGGTTTGCCGACTAAGCGGCCATACCAAGCGACCCCGGCCTTCAGGTCTGGATTGTGAGCGGCATACAACCAAACGATGCGTCCACCCCAACAGAAACCGGTGATGCCCAGCTTCGTTGTGTCTCCGTGGCCGCTCTTCTTTGCCCATGCAACCGTTGCATCCAAGTCCGACATGACCTGCGAGTCGGGAACTTTGGAGACAACCTTGGAGATGATCTCGCCAAAGTCGGTCATCTTCGAAACGTCGCCTTGCCGCGCGTAAAGTTCGGGAGCGATCGCCAGATAACCGATCTTCGCGAGGCGCCGGCAGATATCCTTGATGTGCTCATGAACGCCGAAGATTTCCTGAACGACCAGGATGGTCGGGTGAGCCCCCGATTTCGCCGGCATCGCGCGATAGGCCGGCACCTCACCATCGCTCACCGGTATTTTCACCTCACCCGCCTCAATGCCCTTCGTGTCCGTGGTAATCGTCTCGGCACTCACCGGCTGGACGGCGAGCGCAAAGCCGGACGCGAGCGTCGTGACGACGAAACCACGTCGAGTGAGATCGGTTTTGGACAGGAAGCTAATCAGTTCTTCGTGCATGACCAAGGGCTCCTTAGGCAGAATGAACTTGAACGGCACTCATGCGGCTGAGCGATCCCAAGGTTTTCGAATTGCACCGATGAATGCTCGCCGATCAACGGGAGGCCGATTCTATCACGGACCTACCCACCCCGCATCCCGGCCCGACTCCCACGCAGACACCCACCCCGGCTCGGCGATGACTCCCCCGCAGGCACCCACCCCGACTCGGGACGATACGCAATCTGCCCGAACCTCCGCCAATTCCAAGACACACACATTCCATCCGCCACCCGATCCCGGCCAAGCTCAAACGTGTGTGTCTTGGAATGCGCGCCGCAGCGGTCACCCCGCAGACACCCAGCTTGATGCGGGAGTGTAGGCAATTTGCCCGGCGTCTCCCCCATCCCAAGACACACACGATTTATCCGCCACCCGATCCCGCCAAGGTCAAATGTGTGTGTCTTGGAATGCGCGCCGCAGCGGTCCCCCCGCACAGCGGTCACGACGCAGACACCCACCTGGATGCGGTAGGATAGGCACTCTGCCCGGCGTCTGCCCCATTCCAAGACACACACGATTTGTCCGCCGCCCGACCCCGCCAAGGTCAAACGTGTGTGTCTTGGAATGCGCGCCGCAGCGGTCCCCTCGCAGACACCCACCTCGATGCGGGAGGATAGGCTGGCTACCCAGTAGTCGAGTTTTTGTGGTATCTCGACGGATACGAACGTTTCGCGGGGCTGGAAGAGACCGGCGTCCCGGGCCGTGCTCACCTCGTCGCAAGTTATTGTTTTTGTGGATTCGCGAGCGGGATGAGTTGTGCAAGGACGACCTGGGCGTAGAGGCGATGGCCGAAGTCGTTGGGGTGGTTGAGACCGTTGCCCGTGAGGTCGAGGTCATGCTTGGATTGCAACAGTCGATCCCAGACCGACGTCACATCGGCGAGGGCGACACCGGGGCCGACGAGCGGCTTGAGTTGGTCGCGATAGCGAGCAAACATTTCCCGCGGCGTGTGGATCCATTCGCCATGCCCAAGCATCGGCGCGACCAGGACGATCTCGAGTTCCGCATCCGCCTTTCTCGCCCGCTCCACGTAGTCGCGAACCTGCTTACCAAACCACTCGGGATCGCGTCGTCCAACGTCATTCATGCCGTAGGCGACGATCAGGCAATGCGGCTTTTCAGCGAGCATGCGATCGAGATCCGCCAAGCCGTTGACGATACTCGTTCCGGATACAGCGCGATTGGGAAGCGTGATTTCGGATTGAAATGTCGCTTGCAACTGCGCGGCTACCAGGTCGGGATAACCTGGCTGGAAGGGGGCGGCATGGGTGAGCCCGGAGGCATCCAGGCCGGTCGAGATGCTATCGCCCGCAATGCCAAGCGTTACCGGCTGTCTTGCTCGTAAACGTGCTAAGGTTTTCGGAAGTAAGCTTGCCGCATCATCGGTCGGCCGTACGACCAGCATGCGATCGACATCGGAGACCTCGCGTCGATACGTTACCTCGACGTTGCGATCATGAAACCAGCGGCCCGGTGCGTATAGAAGGTTTTGCTCGGGATGGTTAAGCCGATGGCGGTAGCTGTTGGGCGCGCCTTCCGGCGGGAAAAGATCCTGCGAACGTACCACGGGCACGGTTTTCGGTTCGGAGAAAACGAGCGTTTTTCGATCGTCGCAAAGGGTCACATCCTTCCCCACTTCAAATCGCATTCGTCCATCGGCCGAAGCGATCTCAAGGATCTCGGACGCAGCGAACCCGAGCCGCGCTGCGATCGGACCATTGTCTGATTCGCGGAGCAGAATACTGCTCTCGCGGTGAACGACAGGCGAGGCCCATGCCGATTCGAGCAAGTGCAGCGAGTCGACTTTATCGAGTAACCACTCGTGATCCGGCCGAGGCCGATTGATTTCGTGCAGGACGGAAGCGAACCACAATTGAGCGGCTCGACGCTGTCCGATAGCGGAAAAGTGGCGTCGCGATTCGAGGCCGCCGCGATTCTCGCCGCTGAGCAGATCGGTATCCGGCCCCAAACGAAAACCCGGCAGCGCTGCCAGACGATCGATCGCGCGGCGAATCCGATCCTCGCCCAGCGAATCGGTGTACACGGTCGGATGCAGTGTTGATTTCGCCAGCAGCCAGGGAGCCTCGAATCCCCACCCATTCACCGCCGCCTGCCGAATCGCTTTCAGACGTTCGACATATTGTTCGGTAGTGGCCTTCGCGATGACGTCGGATTCCCCCTGTTGCCACAGCACAGCTCGAAACGGGCCAACGCGTTTGCCCACCTCCACCAATCTCTGATGCAGCGCTTCGCCGGGCGCCCATTGCAACGACGAAGTTCCTCCCCACGCCACATTGACGAGTCCGACCGGAACTTGCAGTTGCGGCACCAGCAGGTCGCCGAACGCGGGCCAGATCGATCCCGCGTCGCTACCGTCAGGCGTCGGTTGCGGATCATGGGCCACACGCCACTCGCCCTTCGCGTGACCGAACGCCGACAGGCGCTCCCGCGGCTCCTCAACTCGCTGACGTTGGTCGTTGCTGTTCGTGGCATACGATTGTCCAGCAATCAAGAACACCTCGCCCACGCCGAACGGTTCGACAAATCCACGAGCGCGTTCCTTGCCATCTCGCATGATACGAACATGCAACCGGTACCAGCCACCCGCCGGCACGCGGGTCGATAGATGGCTTGGTTGCTCCCGGCGCGACACCCAACACGGTGTCCATTCCGTATCACGTCCGAACGCGTCCGTCATTCGCTCGACACGCGACTCGACCCGCTCGCCTTCGCCGATTGCTGTATCGATCTCAACCGGAACATCGGCATAGCCGAGCGCCGCGCCGCCCGCAGCATGCTCGTGCGCACGATGCGGAACATACGCTTTGCGTTGAATCACCTGATATGGCACGGGCGAACGTATGGCGAGTTGTGCGACGGCTTCAGCCTGCGATCCTGCCCGCGCGTCCTCGCCACAGGCCAACCACCCGAACACAAGCAACCATGCCAGCCACCCAATAAGTCTTCTCATGCTCGACCATCTCCCATCATGACGATTCGCTCTGGCCCATCAGAACCAAGGCGGCGTTAATATACCCAAGTTCCCTTAAACTGTCCGCACAACAGAACGAATCCCAC
>JBJOLO010000315.1:0-6318 GCA_046045565.1 Planctomycetota bacterium
CGATACGTACACCGCGTTCGATGAGTCGACGTGCGGTCAGGAGCTGCCGGCCGTGGACCGTATCTCCGTATTGCTCGAGGATATGCCGAGGTTCTCGCTGCAAATCAAACGCGTCGAGCGCTTCGAGTTGCATGCGGTAGGCGAGTTCGAATGACTGAATGCGGGCTTCTAACACTGCGTCTTCGGTACGCGTCTGCTGATGGCGGCGATTCAAGAACCGCAGGAGTTCGAGTTGTCGCTGTTGATCGGATCCGGTTACGGCAGCCGGACGAATGTTCTCGATGAGTTCTTCGACCTTACTTTTCCGCGTATCGAGATGGGTGCCCTGATAGATGCCCGGCAGGAAGGCGGCTCGCCAATTGGAGACATCGGCCACCGGCAAGCCTGGACACATTGCGATGAAGCCCGGAAGATTCTGATTGTCTGTTCCCAATCCATACGTGAGCCACGCGCCGAGGCTCGGCCTTGATAATCGCTCGTCGCCGCAATTCATGAGCCGCATCGATTGCTCATGATTCGGCGTGTTGGCATACATCGACCGAATCACGCAGAGATCGTCGGCATGTTTGGCTAATTCAGGAAAAATCTCGCTGATCTCCAGGCCACTCTCGCCATGTCGATCGAAGCGGAACGGCGAAGCGAATGCGGCACCGGTCTTGCGCTCGGTCGTGAGATTCCCCTGCGGGAGCATTTGACCGTCGTATTTTTTCAGTTCGGGTTTCGGGTCGAACGTATCGATCTGCGAAGGTCCGCCATTGAAATAGATGTGGATTACGTGTTTCGCTTTGGCGGCGAAATGCGGGGAACGCGTTGCAAGCGGTTGGCTTGGGTCAGGTCCGGTGTGCTCGGCATGTGCCGAGGTATGCAAGAGACGGGCGAGACCGAGCATGCCCAGGCCGACACCGGTTGTCTGTAGCATCTGCCTTCGTGTGGATCCTGGCATGACGTGCTTTCCTCAATCCGTATAGCTTGTGGCTGAATGGGCGGACCGATTTCCCTCAGGATGAATTCGCGTCGATGGCTATGTACGAACGGAACCGGGTGCCGTACCCGCTCGCCACCGCCGACTTAGACCAATTTAATCTGTGATCGGGACGGATTACACTACCGCGTCGTGCGAACGCGAGTGCTTTTCGACGCGAGTGCTTGTTGTCGCGATTGCTTCTTGTCGTGGCGACGCGATGAGCGTTCATTCGCGATTGCACGACGGTTGTCGTTATGGTTTACACGGGATCAGGCGATTGCATCGATGAATCCGGCGAATCGACAAGATACACAAAACGCGCCGCACACTGGACTTGCTCGCGTGCTGGGGCCGCGGATTGCCACCGCGATCGTTGTCGGTACGGTTATCGGGTCGGGGATTTTCTTTAAGCCGGGTACGATTGCCGCCAACGTCGGCGATTTTCGCACCATCATCGGCGTGTGGCTTTTCGGCGGACTATTGTGTTTGCTCGGCGCTCTTTGCTTCTCGGAACTAGCCACGATGTTTCCCGAGGCCGGCGGCATTTATGTTTACTTGCGCGAGTCTTACGGGCGGTTGACGGCATTCCTGTTCGGCTGGTGTGAATTCCTGTTTAGCAAGCCCGCCAGTATCGGCGCGCTCGCGGTTGCGTTCGTTGGATCCTTGTCGCTGGTTGTGAGCGATCTGGATTCGAATGGCGAGGGGCTGTCATCGGCGATGCAGGTCGTCGTGGTTGCAGGATTGATTCTCGGATTGGCGGCGATCAACATTCTCGGCGTGATTTGGGGCGGTCGATTGCAGATGGCCATCACGGTCGTAAAGGCCGCCAACTTAGCACTGGTGGCGATGTTGCCGGTTGGTTTTCTTATCGCCGGTTACCCCACGATGTCGCTCGCCAATTTTGCGAGCCGTATCGAGCCGCAGCAAACCACGTTGGCCGCGCAGGTGGGCACCGCGCTGCTCGCAGTGATGTGGGCCTATCACGGATGGCATGGCATCACTCCGATGGCTGAAGAGATACGTGATCCGCAGCGGAATCTGCCGCGCGCTATTTTTCTAGGCATCGGGATCTTGATTGTGTTGTACGTTTCCGCCAACGTCGCCTATCACGGCGCGCTTCCGATGCAGTCTCTGGCGGATGCTGCGGATCATGGAGCCGAGCGAATGCTGCAGCAGGTATTGCAAACCGTGTTCGGTCCCGACGGCGGACAGCGTGGAGCGGCGATCATGTCGGCCGTGATCATGTGCAGCACCTTCGGCGCCATCAATTCGAACTTGCTGGAAGCACCGCGTATTTCCTTTGCGATGGGACGCGATCGGGTCTTTTTCAACGTGCTGGGAAGAGTGCATCCCGAATTCCGAACGCCGGCGATCGCCATCGGTGTAACCGCGATCATGAGCGTGGCGACGGTGATGCTGGGTGCGTTCGGCAAGTTCTGGGCGCAGGATCTCATCGTCTCGCCCGATGCGTCGCACCTGACGGTAAAAGTGTTGGAGAATCTGAAGCAGGGGTCGCTGTTTACCTTGCTGACCAATTTTGTGGTTTTCGTTTCCAACGTCTTTTACGCGTTGGGAGTACTGGCTGTGATGTTGTTGCGAAGGAAAATGCCCCATGCGGTCCGACCGTATCGTACGTGGGGGTATCCGTATGTCCCCGTGCTCTACCTGTTGATCAGCGCCTGGTTCCTGGTACAAGTATTTCGCAGCAACCCTCTGGAATCGATCGCCGGGGTAGGGCTGATGGCGATCGGGATTCCCGTGTACTGGCTATTTCAACGTTCGCAACATTGAGCGGGTCATCAAAATGGGACTGGCTGACAAGTGCGGTTTGCGGAGTGTGATCTGGCCGCTGCTGGCGACCGTCGTTTTCGTATCCGAACGAGTTGCCGTGCCGCTTGACGGCGAACCTCGCGATCGATCGCTGTTCAGCGCTGATACGGTTGTGGAGCGAACCGAGGGAGAAGCGGTCGCGGATGGCGAATTGTACGCCAAGCGTATCCAGCCGCTCTTCAAGCGGCATTGCTTCGAATGTCACTCGGAGAGCGCGGAGGAAGTAAAAGGCAATTTGCGACTGGACTCGTACGAAGCCATTTTGAAGGGGGGCAACAACGGCGAAGCGGTAACGCCCGGCGACACAAAAAGCTTTTTATTACGAGTGCTGCGTTACGAAGTCGACGACTACAAGATGCCGCCTCGGGCACGCCTTCCGGACGAGGATATCAAGGATGTGGAGCGATGGATCAAAGCGGGTGCTCCCGGGCCGAAGAAAAGTCAGGGTCGATCGCCGGCGAAAAAGCCTGAAGACGAACCGCAAGAAGATCCAGTGAAGTCGTCAGCGACGCCGATGCAGGCGCGCGCAGGGTCAAGGTCGATGCCATGAAGGCATGCTTGCGAAGCATGACCGATCGCGACTACGCCGATGTGCGTTCGGTGTGGCAGAGTGTTGATGGAATCGGCGAATGCCTGACCCGGGACCAATTAGAACGCTTTCTTTCCAGAAATCCGGCGTTAAGTCAGGTTGCCTGCCTGGATGGCCGTGTGGTTGGAGCTGTGCTGTGCGGGCACGATTCGCATCGAGGTTATTTGTATCGCTTAGCTGTGCTGCCCGATTATCGGCGATCGGGAATCGCAACCGCCTTGGTCAAGGAATGTCTCTTGCGCTTGACGCAACTGGAGATACCGCGATGCAGCGTGCATCTGTTTGGTACCAATCGAGACGGTGCCGCGTTTTGGAGTGCGATGGGATGGCGAAGACGCGATGATGTCGCGGCTTATTCGTTTGACTTGGAGGTGCGAGCATCATGAAAGCGGTCAACATTCCCGCCGAACTTTCAGAGTATCACTCGGTAATCAGGTTGCCCGTGCAATGGGGTGACCAAGACGCTTTCGGTCATGTGAACAACACGGTTTATTTCCGCTGGTTTGAGTCGGCCCGCATTGCCTACTTCCAGCACACGGGCATTGAGGGGCCTTTATCGGCTGTTGGTTTGGGGCCGATCCTGGCGTCGATCAAGTGCGACTATCGTCGTCAGATCACGTATCCCGATGTGGTTTTGGTCGGCGCTCGGGTGACGCGAATTGGCAATTCAAGCTTGTCGATGCGACACGGACTGTACAGTGAACGGCTGGGTGTGATTGCCGCGGAGGGCGACTCGGTGATTGTCGCCTTCGACTACGAAGCCAACGTCTCGAAGCGCATCCCCGAGGAGGTGCGGGCGATCCTCGCATCCTGGGATTCGAAGGCATAGTTGTCGTCGTCATAAACTCTTTCGCGACAAGCGCTTGTTGCGAGCGGCTTTGGCGGATAGCCGGTTGTTGGAGGATGCCGGTTTTGGTACACTTTCTACGTCAAAACGGGACGCAAAAAGGGCGGAGAAATACCGCTCGCCCGTTCGCCGTTCGTTGACCGGAAAGGTGCTGAAAGTCGGGTGCGTCGGGTCCGTTCCTGGAACGGCGAGAACGATCCCATTCTGACGGTTCTGTCGGCCCGACGGAGACGATAGGCGATTCCTGATTTCATTTCACGGGCACAACCTGCCGAAAGGATTTTCCTTTGTCGAACGATTCCGGTTCCCCTCCAGGAGGCGAACTTCCTGCTGCGGGTGGTGGTGAATTCGCGGAACGCTTGCTGAATCAAGCGATCGAGGACGAGCTCAAGGAAAGCTATCTCACGTATGCGATGAGCGTGATTGTCAGTCGCGCGCTGCCGGACGTGCGCGACGGCCTGAAGCCTTCGCAGCGCCGCATCCTGGTCGCGATGAACGATCTGAATCTCGGTCCCTCTGCATCGCGAGTGAAATGCGCCAAGATTTCGGGTGATACCAGCGGCAACTATCATCCGCACGGCGAAGCGGTGATCTATCCCACCTTGGTTCGCATGGCCCAAGAGTGGAACATGCGATACGTCCTGATCGATAAGCAGGGGAACTTCGGTTCGATTGCCGGACTGCCGCCGGCCGCCATGCGATACACCGAAGCCCGGTTGTCATCCATTGCCTCGTTGATGCTCGAGGATCTGGAACTCGACACCGTCGATTTCGTGCCTACCTACGATGAGCGAGGGACCGAGCCGACGGTCTTGCCGTCGAAGTTCCCGAATCTGCTGGTGAACGGTGCGCAAGGTATCGCAGTCGGCATGGCAACGTCGATCCCGCCGCATAACCTGGGCGAGGTCTGCGATGCGCTGGTGCGGGTCATTGAGGATCCCGGAGTTTCGATCGACGAGTTGATGGAGATCGTTCCCGGGCCCGATTTTCCTACGGGTGGCATCATTTGCGGACGAGGCGGCATCCGTCGCGGCTATCATACCGGTCGCGGAACCATTGTCGTTCGGGCTCGCACGCGAATCGAGGAATACAAGTCTGACCGTTACCGGATCATCGTCAACGAGGTTCCGTACCAGCAAGCTCGCGACCGCGTTGTGGAGCGGATTGCCGATCTGGTGAACGAGGGCCGCATCACGGGTATTTCCGAGATTCGCGACGAAAGCGATCTCAATGAGCCCGTCCGGCTGGTGATCGACATCAAGAGGAGCGACGATCCGGATATTGTTCTGAATCAGCTCTACGAGTTTTCTCCGCTCCAGGAATCGATCTCGATTATTTTCCTGGCACTCGTCGACGGAAAGCCGCGCGAGTTGTCGTTCAAGGAATTGCTGGAGGAGTTCCTGCGTCATCGCGTGACGGTCATCCGGCGGCGGACCCAATTCCTGTTGTCCAAGGCGCGACGGCGAAAGCATACGATCGAAGGGTTGTTGCTCGCACTGGCCAATATCGATGAGATCATCCGGATCATTCGCGCATCGAGGACGCAGGCGGAAGCCAAAGCGTCGTTGATGGGGGTCGCGTGTCCGGCTGCGATGATGCGGGCGGCTTTGGGCGACGACGGATTTGGCGACTTCCAGCGGGAACGCGGGGTCGCGGATTCGTATTCGCTGACCGCGGTGCAAGCCGAGGCGATTCTTCGCATGACCCTCGGGCAGTTGGTTAATCTCGAACAGGAGCGGCTATCGAACGAGCATCACGAGCTGTTGCAGGAGATCGCCGAACTCTTGTCGATCCTCGGCGACGAAGAAAAGATCTTTGCCATGATCAAGGCTGATCTGGCGGAAATCAAACGCAAGTTCGCCGATGACCGGAAGACCGAGATCTCGGGCGAAGAACTCGGAAATATCGACCTCGAGGATTTGATCGCCGAAGAGACGATGGTTGTGACGATCAGCCACAAGGGCTACATCAAGCGAACGCCTTCGAGCGCCTACCGCGCTCAAAAACGCGGCGGAAAAGGCTTGAAGGGAGCCAAGACGGAGGAAGAGGATCCGATCGAGCATCTGTTTGTGGCGAGCACCCACGCGC
>JBJOLO010000340.1:0-4121 GCA_046045565.1 Planctomycetota bacterium
TCGTTTTGGCGTTAAACGACCAGTCGAACGATTCCAGGCTGGCCATCGTCGGGAACCGCGCCTCGTGGATTCGCCGCTCCACGCTCCGCTGGCCGATGGATCAAGTCTTGGTATTCCCGGCTATGCCTGGGGCCGATCGGCTCCGACTGCGTGAGTCGCAGGATCGCTTGCTGCTCGGACTCGCCGATTTGTTGCCATCCGGCCTTGGGCTTGCTTGTATGCGCGAGGATTCTTTCCAACGAAGAGAATCCATAAGCATGATAAGTGACGGCCCGGGCCAGGGCCGCGAGCACGTCCGCTTTAGGGTAGGCTTGTAGCAATGCCAACACCTGCGCTGCCTGGTGCTTTCCACATCGCTGCTTCGACAGCAACCCTTCCAGGAAGCGCGGGCCGGTTTCGCCAAGCTCGGCGAAGCGTTCGCGGAGACGTCTCATTTGCTCCTCGTGGTCTTTAGGCGGTGCATGCGCCGGATCCATGATCGGCTCCAACGCGTGACCTTGAACCAGCCGATGCTCGGCGACCGGCGATAAATGACGCCCATAAACGATCATCGACCGCTCCATGATCCTCACCGGCAGCAGTTCCCCCGCCAGTTGCCAGGGGACCGAGTAGCGATTGTTCTCGTACCGGATCGTTCCGTCGGATTCGACGTTGCGGTAGACGACTTGGGACGTGTCGAATTCCAAGGTCGGCAGCGGCAGCAGATGCGGAAGTTCCTCGGCATGCAGTTCCAGCGGCGTCTTTCGCGTCGTGCCATGCAAGCGCCGGTCCGCGATTTCGGACAGCCAGCACCGAGCGACTTCATTGAGATGCTCGAGCGACCGGAAGGTGCGGCCATTGAGCAGGTTTCCCTCGATGTATTGAAAGGGGCGTTCCACTTTGCCTTTGGTCTGCGGCCGCCGGATCTGGCAAGCCCATGGCTTGAAGCCATAATGCGTGGCGAATGATAGGAATCGTGTATTGTAGAGCGGCTGGCCGTCTTCCCAGCGGGTGACGACGACCTTCATATTGTCATAAAGGCAGACCGCCGCCGGTCCGCCTAGATGCCGGAACGCCTGGATATGCTCGCGGATAGTCGTTTCAAAGTCCTGCCGTTCGGTGAAAGACACATATTGCCGACGGGAATACGCAAGCACATAACTGAAGGCGTTCACCTTGCGGCGCCCCTCCTGGGTGAATTCGATGTCGTAGATCGACCAGTCCATCTGAGCCTGTGCGCCAGGACCTGTCTCGAAGCGGACCGTCAGCGGCTTCGTCGGCCGGGAACGCAGTTCGCGGACCAAGTCGCGAACCAACGAGTAGCGTCCCTTATATCCCAGCTTGGCGAGCTCCTCGAACATCCGCGTGGCTGTAATGCTCGGATAACGATGCAACAAGTCGCGTAGTTGCGGCTCGAAAGCGTCGAGTTTGCTGCCGCGCTTGCGGGACGGCCGTTCCAATCCTGAAGGCTCGGGGACTGTTGGGGCGGCGGAATCGCGGTCCTGCATATAGCCGTTGATGATGGTGGAGACTTTCCAACGGCTGATTCCCAGTTGTCGTGCGATGCGGCGCTGGGTTTCCCCCTGGTGATGGCGGTGAAGAACCTCGTTCCGCAAGCCGGTTTCGCTTGAATCGCTCATGGCAATTGCATCTCCTTGCGGAAGTCGATCAACGCTTCCAGGACCAACTGGATGTCCCTTTCGAGTTTGGCGAAGCCCGTTGCGAGTGTTTTGCGATCGCTCTTCCGCAACTCCCGGCGGCTTTCCGAGCGGAGCCAGGCGTGCATCTTGGCGAGTCCATCGGACAGCCGGGCGATATCCTTGGCGACGCGATTGCCGGTCGATCCCAACCGCGGGTTCCACGGCGGCGCGCTGTTTTCTCCGGCCTTGCGCAGGGCTTCGCGCGGCTTGGCCAGAATGGCGGCCGTGTGCTCGGCCGTGCCGCGTTCATTGATCAGATCGACAACCTCGGACAGTTCGCGGGATGTAAGCGATTCCTGGCTGGCGGCCGCCAGGACGGCCGTTTGGTTGCCGCGCGGCAACCGCGTGAGATGTCGGGCCTGGGTCGGAGTGATCAGGCCCAGCTTGAGCGATTCCAGCGCGCCGTCGCCCAGTCTTTGTAGCAATGCCAGGCGGCGATTCACCCAGCTCTTATGCCGTCCGAATAACTTGGCGACATCGGCTTGCGTCATTCGATCCTGGTGGACGAGCGAGTGGATGATCCACGCTTCTTCCAGTTCCACCGGTTTGCCGGCGACGCGATTAAGTTGAAAGATCGCCGCCTTGGCGCCTTGGGAATCGGTCTCCAGCAGGCGGGCGCTGAGATGGGTGAAGTCCTTCAGCGAGCGGGCCGCCCGAAGTCGTTTGAAGCCGTCCACCAGCACGAGGCGTCCATCGAGACGGCAGACAACGACGGGCGAGATTTGGCCATACTCGCGCAGCGACGACGCCATCTGCCGTTCGAGTTTCGGCTGGACCAGCCGATAGAGTTGCAATTGATCGTCGAAGGCGTCGAGTGGCAGCGACCGGGGCAGTTCCCCGTGCCAATCGTTAATGTCCGCGGCGGCGAACGATTCGGAACAAGTGGGCATGGCCAATGGCTTCTCGCGTGTGTGGAACCCATGGCAGCCGGAGATTTTTCCGGCTGCGCCGCGTGTGGACGCAACGGGGCCACAAGATGACGCTGGAGAAGGCGGTTGGCGATGTCAGTCACTCGTTTTGAAGGTCGACCGGCCCTTTCGGCGGTGTTTTGGATCGCTTGAGTCGCTTCGATTGGAGGCCATCGCGGTAGCGCTTTTCGCGAACCAAAACTTGACGCATCGCCTGTGCGCACTCGGGGCTACAGTATTTTTGGTCTGGCGTTCGAGAGTCCGGGGTGAACAGTTCGTAGCACCCAGGTCGATGGCAGCAAGATTTTTTTCTAGCGCGTGGTTGGCTATCGCCCACGCGCGCTCTCGCGATCGGCGTTTCGTTCACGGCCTGGGCCGGCACGGCGACCGGTTCGATCGCGATTGGCTCGGTCGCGGCTGGCAGGTTCACGATCGGCAAGATTGCGGCTGATTCGATCGCGGTTGGCACGATTACGGTCGGTGCCGCCGCTGCGTCCGGCGAGTCTGCCGGCGAGGCGGCGATGTCTGGTCCCGCCGCCAATGATTTTTTCGATTTGCGCACGTGTGGGGACTCCTTGGGGCAGCGTTTCCGATAACGTTGGGACTGACACTTGCGGGCATCTTTGCCGTGCTTGCTTTTCCGGTACTTCTGATCGGCCAGCCAGCGTCGCCAGACCCGAGCGTTTTCAGAGCACTCCGCCGAACAGTAGCGGCTGCAATGATGTTCCGGGTGGAAGCGTTGCACGCACCCCTTCAGGAGGCAGGTGCGGAGCGGCAGTCGCCGCGTCCGCTGCTCCGAGTTCCGCCGCATCAGCGGTGAGATGGCGACAACTTGGACCACGGCGAGCTCGAACTCCGAGATAAGCTGGAATCAGTGGGCGGGCTGATGGCATCGACGGTCGGACGATGCGGCGATGCCCGGCACACCCCATGACTGCCCGCGTGCCGCCGCGCAAGCAAATCCGCGCGCCTCACCCGCCGCCACGCCAGCATATCCGCGCGCGCAGGAACTTCGCCATCCGACCTTGGCAACCCCGCCAGCCACCCCGCCAAACCGGCCTAATGCGAGTTCGCCATCGACAACAAGATGAATCGCCGAATCCACCCAACGTTGGCGTGCTCCGTGCTCAGCGACAGATGGCGGACGTTTACTTCGTGCTTGGCGAACTGCCGTTGAATTACAGACCGCCGGAGCAAGCCAACAAAGGTGAGTGTACGTATTTACAGTTCCTCGTCACGCCCGCGGGGCGAGATGATGCGGATTATGCCGCCGGACCGCCTCTGATAACGCCCCAGCCTGCACGTCGCTGCTATGTCGCAACATTCTCACAGGTCGAGACGTGCGTCGCTCTCGACGACCGTCGCCACCTGCGTGTTATGCCGCCGGAAGACGCAGAAATAAAAGAACTGCCCCAACCGAGGGGACTCGCGGAGCCGATCGCCGGCGGGATATGCCGCCGCAATAACGCCGCGGCACTCGCCCGGCCTGACCTTCCGTAAACAATTGACTTGTCACCACTTCGGCCATAGAATC
>JBJOLO010000346.1:0-5881 GCA_046045565.1 Planctomycetota bacterium
CGAAGCACGAGCCCCACTCGTGCTCGCTCACGCACTCGCACTAGCGATCGAAGCATTCGATGGCGGAAACGATCGTCTACGCAATCTTGTTACCGATGGCGGTCGCCGCGAGCGTCGTCTATTCCGTCGGACGACAGTCACTGCCGCGGTACCTGAAGCCCGCGGTGCTTTCGCTTGCGATCACTGCAGCGATCACTGCGTCCTGGATGATGCTACCGCAACATCCGCCTTGGATCCCAAAACAACATTGGCATTGGATCCCCGCCATCGCTTGGTTGATGACGGCGCTGAGCCCCTTGATGTCACTTGGCGCCGCCTCGCGAGCAATCCAGCGATCAACCGATACAGCCTCCGCACTCGTCGATCCAAGTCACACCGATCGCCAACCCATTCACTCCGAAGACCCGCCAACCGCCAACCTCGCATCGTTCAGACCAACCGTTCGCGCATCCCTTATTCCTGCAGTGGTCACGGTGACGGTGATATTTCTCGCGGCCACGGTCGCCGCATGGATGTTGGTGCCGCTTTGGAAATCGCTCCAACCGCCTCGCATCATTTGGCTGCCATGCCTGGCCGGCTATCTATTTCTGCTCGGCACCGCCGCATCGTGCGCGCTGAACAACACAGGGACAACCACGCTGACTTTCGCCAGCATGACGATCGCCGCCGCCGTCACGGCGATTTTGATCGCGATGTTCGTGAGCGTCACGTACGCGAGCTTCGCGGCGCCGGCGGCGTCGGCCCTGGCAGGTTGCTGGCTTGCCGTCTGGCGGAAGCCCGATCTTCGCGAGCACGCGAGAGGAGCAGCACTCGGTTACGCAGTCCTGATCGGCGGCTGGGCGTTCATCGGATGCATTGAGCCTCGCTTGCCGGTCTGGTGGCTGCTGGCGATCCCATGGTCGGGCGTCGGTGCGGCCGTATTCGAGCTCCGTTCATTCGGCGCTCACGCTGCCACACCGCGGTCGATTTGGACTCGTATTGCTATCACCTTCGGGTTGCAAATTATCATCATCGGCGTCGTTATCTACGGCCTTTTCAGCACGATTGCACACCCCTGAAATGCGGTTTAGGCCAAAGCCTTGCATGGCCTCCGGAACGCAACTATACTCGCACACTGATCGGGGTTCCTGAACCGCCCTGGCCGCAACTGCCCTGGCCGCGATTTGCGGGACGTCGACGTCGAAAAGTTGATGCTGGGAAATGTCCCCCCAAGGGGACGGAGTCTAGCCAAAGTTCTGAGTTCGAAAATCTCAGATCATGATTGGGCTGCGGTCGACGAGGCCGCCGGTGACGTTTTCCACCCCCATATTCCGTCTCTTGATTCCGACTCTTGCTCGTCCGTTTTCGCTTTCGTTTCCGAAGCGTCGCAGATTGAAGGTCAGCGTGCGCTAGTGATCCAGAAGACCAAAAACGTGCCCCGTTCCGCGAAAGTGCGTCGCAAAGCCGCCAATGGCAAACGCGTTGCGCGCGTGCACGTGGAACTCAAAAAGGTCCCCGACCGGCTGGACGGCGACCGTGCACTGGTGGCGGCTGCCATCCAGGGCAATCCGGGCGCGTGGTCTCATTTGTACGAGCGGTTCCACGAGCGACTCCTCTCCGCCAGTCGAGCGATCCTTCGACGCTACCATGCCGACAGTCACTTGATCGATGAGATTGCGGCGCGCGTCTGGTACGCATTGATCAAGGACGATTTCGATCTCTTGCGCCGCTACGACACCAATCGCGGCTGCCGATTCTCCACGTTCCTCTCGCTGCTGGCAAAAAATGAGACCTAGATGTTTCTGCGTTCCGAGCGACGACGTCGCGACCGCGAACGGGTCTCCTCGCGAACGCTGGATCAGATTGCGCAAATCGAGTTCGACACGCAATCGGCCGAAGAATTCCTCCTGACGCTCACTCCCACCGAGCGTACTTTCTATCAGCAGGTCCTGGTGCATTCCGACGAGCCTGCGGAAGGCAATGCCGACTACTCTTCGTCGAACGTCTGGCAACTGACGCGCCGCGTCAAGAAAAAGCTACAGGCCTTCCTCGGCACCTGATCGCGACGAGCCGCCCCGCACGGCTCCCTCTCCCCGCGATCGTTCATGAACCTCCGCTACCCACCGCAGACACCCACCGCAGGGACGTTGCGCGCGATTTACCCCAGGGATACTCCATCACCCCATCCTTTCTTCTCCTCCTCCATCCTTTCTTCTCCTGCTCCCTCCTCTTCTCCTTCTCCCCCTTCGTGCCCTTCGTGCTCTTCGTGGTGAAAAATCTTCGTGTTAAACTCTCCACGCCTATACTCTCGACAACCGGAGACCAAACACTCATGAACGATTCGAACCAACTACGCAGCCATCGCATTCTGTTCTTCGTTGGCGACATCTACGAGGACCTCGAATTGTGGTATCCGAAACTGCGATTGATCGAGGCCGGTGCGGAGGTGATTGTGGCGGGGCCGGAGGCGAAGCAGACGTACAGCGGCAAACATGGTTACCCGTGCCGCTCGGATATCGCCATCGCCGATGCCGTAGCCGCCGACTTCACGGGACTCGTCGTGCCCGGCGGTTTCATGCCCGACAAACTGCGGCGGGATCCGCGGGTCCTGCAATTGGTGCGGGATTTTTCCGAGACCGGTAAACTGGTCGCCGCAATCTGCCACGGCGGCTGGATCCCTATTTCGGCACGCGTCTATAACGGCGTCCGCGTTACCGGCTCACCCGGTATCAAGGACGACCTGGAAAACGCCGGTGCGATTTGGTCCGACGCTCCTTGCGTTATCGACCGGCACTTCGTTTCCAGCCGCAAACCCGACGACCTGCCCGATTTTTGCCGAGGTATCATCCAGGTGCTGCTGGCATCTTCGCCGCGATCGGTTTAGAATCTCGCCACTTTCCTCTGCTCTCATGCCTCTTTCGTAAGGAATCGATCCCATGATGTTGGCGTCATGTTGTTTCCATCGGTCAGCCCGGATTGCTGTTGCCGCGCGAACTGCCGTTGCTGCCCTGGCGGTCCTGCTCGTTGCATCCTCCCACGCACGGGCCGATATCCGCCTGCCGAAAATCTTCGGCAATGGCATGGTGCTGCAACAGAAATCGCAGGTCGCCGTCTGGGGCTGGGCCGAGCCAGGTGAAGACGTGAAAGTGACTCTGGGCGAGACTTCGGCCACGGCGAAAGCCGGTGCGGACGGAAAATGGTCGCTCAAGATCCAAACGCCGGCCGCCGGTGGTCCGCATTCGCTCGTCGCCAAAGGCAAGAACGAAGTCAAGTTCGACGATGTGCTGATCGGCGAAGTCTGGATCTGCTCCGGTCAATCCAACATGGAATGGACCGTCGCCCAATCGGCGAATCCGCAAGAAGAAGCTGCCAACGCCAAGCACCCCCAAATCCGCATGATCAAAGTGGCCCATAACGTCACCGACAAACCGCAGGACGACATCAACGGACAATGGACGGTGTGCTCGCCCGAATCGGTCCCCAGTTTCTCGGCCGTCGGCTACTTTTTCGCCCGGCACCTTCACAACGAACTGAAAGTTCCGATCGGCATGATCAACACGTCGTGGGGCGGCACGATCTGCGAAGCGTGGACCAGCCGCGAGGCCCTGTCGGCCGACGAAGATTTCAAGCCGATCCTCGATCGCTCCGCGAATTTCCAAGCCAATAACCCCAACCAGGCCTCGGTGCTCTACAACGGCATGGTTCATCCGCTGATTCCGTTCGGCATCAAGGGCGCGATCTGGTACCAGGGTGAATCCAACGTCTCCCGCGCCGAACAGTACCGCAAACTCTTCCCAGCCATGATCGGCGACTGGCGCAAGCGGTTCGGGCAAGGCGACTTCCCGTTCCTCTTCGTACAGCTCGCACCGTTCAAGTACGGACACGATCCGAAACTGTTGGCAGAACAGTGGGAATCGCAACTCAAGACGCTTGCCGTTCCCAACACCGGCATGGCGGTGACTACCGATATTGGCAACGTCGCCGACATCCACCCCGCCAACAAACAAGACGTCGGTCGCCGTCTCGCACTGTGGGCGATGGCGAACTCCTACGGCAAGAAAGATCTCGCCTACTCCGGTCCACTGTATGAATCGATGACCGTGGAAGGCCAAAAGATCCGCCTGAAGTTCAAGCATGCAGCCGGTGGCTTGGTCGCCGGTGGCGAGAAACCGCTCACGCACTTCACGATCGCGGGCGAGGACCAAAACTTTGTCGAAGCGAAGGCAACGATCGACGGCGAGACCGTCATCGTCGAGAGCGACAAAGTCGCGAAGCCGGTCGCCGTGCGATTTGGCTGGGACCAACATGCGGAGCCGAACCTGTTCAACAAGGCCAAGCTGCCTGCCTCGCCGTTCCGCACCGACAACTTCAAGATGGTGTCGGCAGGCGCAAAGTAGGCGCGAAGTAGACGAAACGTTGGCTCCAAAAAAGCCCGACGCAATCGAAGACGAATCGCATCGAAGAGGAATCGCAATGTCCTTTGCGATCGATTGGCGTCGGGCGGACCGCAAACGAACACGACAGAAACTTGCAGAGTTTTAACCACGCATGGGTAGTCTCGAATCGCATTCAGTACATCCTCGCGAGCCGGAGGATCCACGAACCGACCAACGAAATCGGCGCTACGGCTTGGTGCTGTTCATGGTCTACGGTTTGGTTTACGCCGGCTTTGTGCTGCTGAATGCGTTTAGACCGCAGTGGGCCGAATACACGCCCTGGGGCGGTGTGAATGTCGCGGTGCTGTACGGGCTACTGCTGATCGGCGGTGCGTTTGCGCTCGCGCTGGTCTACGGCTGGCTCTGCCGCTTTCCTGTCGGTGGTCCGAATCGAGAGGATGGTGGCGCATGAGTATCGAAGTCACGATCTTCGCGGTGATGGTGGCGTTCACCCTGTGGCTGAGTTTCTACCTCAGTGCCCGGGCCAAATCATCGCAGGGCTATTTCGCAGCGGGCGGAGGAATTCACTGGTTCGTCAACGGCGTTGCGTTCGCCGGCGACTACCTGTCGGCCGCTTCGTTCCTTGGCATCTGCGGCATGATCGCCTTCTCGGGATACGATGGTTTCCTCTACTCCATCGGATACCTCGCGGGCTGGGTCGTGGCCTTGTTCGTGGTTGCCGAACCGCTGAAACGATTGGGCCGCTACACGTTCGCCGATGCGCTCGACAGCCAATTCAATTCTCGCGGCATCAAACTGACCGCCGCCATCAGCACGCTGGCGGTCAGCATCTTCTACCTCATCCCGCAGATGGTCGGAGCGGGAGCGATCATCACGCCGCTGTTCGGATACCAACATGCGGTCGGCGTCGTACTGGTGGGTTCGGTCGTCATTGTGATTGTCGTGACGGCGGGAATGGTCAGCACCACGTATGTGCAATTCCTGAAGGGTGCCTTGCTGGTGCTTTTCAGCGGCATTCTGACACTGCTGATTGTCGGCCGAGGCATCACGCCGCGCGACTCGGGCATCGGACCCGATCACGCCAGCGCCTGGAGCCGCCTGACCGATTCCAGCGGCCCGCCCACTTCGCACGACGAACTGGTGTCACGCCTGCCTGATGCGGGACTGGCTCTGGAAACGCCCGCTGGCGCTTGGGAAGGCAAGCCGTACGTGCGACTTCGCGATAACGCGAGCGGCGTCGTTACCGTTTGGTACGAACCCAAGTCGGCCGACGGAACCTATGCGATCAAGCCCGCACAAAGCGTACAAACCAAGGACGGCAAAAAGTGGCTGAACGGTCGCGAGAGCGGCACGGGGCCCGAAGCGGGGAAACTCTGGAACGTCGGCACCGTGCGACCTGCCACGGATCAGATCGCGGACACGCAAGGCCCGATTCGCTTTCTCGATGCACTGCGGCAGTCCGAAGTGACGCTGTGGGGCTCAGAAATTATCAAGGATGAACAACT
>JBJOLO010000358.1:0-4064 GCA_046045565.1 Planctomycetota bacterium
CATGAGTTGATTGTTGAAGTTTGCGGCATCCTGGTGCCAGATACCGAACGAGTGCCCTGCCTCGTGGCCGGCCACCATGCCGACGACGTCACCGACGAGTCTTAAGTACGGGTACGTCGGAGCGCGAAGGATGGCCTGCGTATCCGGGCCCAGATTGTCGAGCAGCACCACGACGGATTCGCTGGTGTCGAAGTTGCCGAAGTCGACCGATTCGGAAATTCCGTAGAGTCCCGTAATTCCAAGCTCTTCCTCGGAACCGCCGATGATGACGCGCGTCACATTCGGCAGCCCCCAGGGATCGGGTACGTCGCGACTGTTCACCACCTTGAATCCATATTCTCCGGCTTTGCCCGAAGTGGAATAGTCTCCGTTCGCTCCGGAGAGCTTCACACTGTCAAAGTGCTTCGTGAAGCCCGCTGTGACCGTGTCGATGAATTGATTCTCGGTGATCAGTGGCCTGTTGGTAACCGGATCGACACCGAACCCACGCAACCATAAGCGGGCAGGCGAGAGAGTCGCGAAGCCGGTCAAGGTCGGATCAAAATCGGCCTTATCGACCGTGGCACCATTGAAATCGAGGAAGATCGTTTGCACTTCGCCAACGGCGCTGCTTTCCATTACAGGGCGGTAGACCCGAGCGTAGGCGCGGTAGTTGCCATTGCCGTTTCCGAGCGAGAATGCATATTCGCCATCACGCGGGATCACCGCCATCGCCTCGGTGCTTAGCCCCATCGGCACCGGACTGGACTCAGGAAAAACATCGGCGTCGGGAAAATCGGTATCGGCATCGTCTGGATCCCAGGTGTGCCCGCCCAGTTCGGTGCCCTGGCTGTCTTGGATCGAAATCGAGTTCGCGACGTTGCTGCCGACCGTAATAATGTCGCCGCCACGCAGGGTGAATTTGAAATAATCGAGATCGCCTGCGGTCAGTTTTCCCGTAACGTCGATCGCACTCTGCTGTCCCGAGGCAGTGCCGAGCGGAATCGAATTGGCCGAGCGGAACGTGTTGTTCGATTCGGTCTCGGGCACAATGAAGGTCGAATTCGCGATCCCTTCGCCCGATGAAGACCCGCCACCACCTGTCCCGCCGCCACCTCCGCACAAACTCTTCGGATCAATTCCCGGCCTGACAAAGGCGGTCAGCATCACCGAACAGACATTGCCCCCGCTCTCTCCTTCCGCACCGTCCATCGCCGGATTGTCAGGCAACCCGGAAAATGTGGCGAGCAGCGAACGCGATTCGAGCGTCTCCACGTGGGAGCACAGGCTACGTCGGGCCCTTCGCTGATGCTGATCTTGTTTCCGCTTGCGTAGGTTTTGCCATGGAGAGCGTTGCGTCACAACGTAACCCTTTTCTCTGGACCCGATTCAAGCCAAACGACACGGACCGATTTGCGCAGTCGATTGCTGAGGGCCAACCTCATATCGCCCGAACTTTTTTGCCCGAAACCATTTGGAAATCAGTGTAGTTGCAGCGTGCGGATAAATCCATCAATTTGCTGGTCGATCGCGCAAAGGCCGTCGTTTTACCGAGGAATCACGGCAAAACTGCAAGTATTCGACACGAACTCCTGCGCCCTAACTTGGCTTCATCGCCGAGATTGCGCGGAGTTTTTATGATAATTGCCCCGCAAGCCCCGTCAACGATTTGGTTCAAGGAACACCATGGGTCCCTGCTCGCCTGCGTCCGAGTGTAACGGGTGTCGGGGTAAGGTGAGTGTCCGAGTGGAGACGAGATCGTCCGGCAACTCGGGCGGCCAAATCACACCGCCGACTTGGGGACGGGCAGCCGCTGCTGGCGGGAAATCAGCAACGCTATCGCGTCTTGCTTCACGCGGTAATCCGTTACGCCCTGCCTCTTTTCGCTCGCGGATGGGCCCGTTCGTAGGCTTCCCGGAGCCCGGCAGTGCTAACATGGGTGTAGATCTGTGTCGTAACCAAGCTTTTGTGGCCGAGCAGTTCCTGGACGCTGCGGATGTCGGCCCCCCCATCCAGAAGATGCGTGGCAAAACTGTGACGCAAGGTGTGGGGAGTCGTCCTCGAGTCCAACCCTGTCCGCTTCAACAGCCCTTCAATCATCCGGGCCACACTGCGGGTCGTGAGCCGCTTGGCGAATTTGTTCGTGAATATCGGTGCCGTACCGCCCGAGGCCGATCGCGGCATGGAACTTCGGGCCCGCAGCCAGATCCCCAAGGCTTTGATCGCATACGAACCGATCGGCGCCAGCCGTTCGCGTCGCCCCTTGCCCCGCACGCGAAGAATCCCCTCGGACAAATCGAGATCGGCGTCATTCGCCCCTACTAATTCGCTTACGCGGAGGCCCGCGGAGTACATCGTTTCGAGCATGGCCCGATCCCGTTTGCCAAGCACCGTGCCGGCCGATGGTGCGGCCAGCAGCTTGGCGATTTCCTGTGTCGACAGGCAATGGGGCAGCTTACGGTCGGGACGAGGATTGCGAAGCGGCTTCGCCGGATTGACTTTGACCAGGCCTTCGCGCTGACAGAAGCGAAAGAAGCTGCGCAGCGAAGCCAAGCGCCGCGCAATCGAGGTCTTGGCGTACCCGGCTTCCTGCATCGCGGCGAGGTAGGCTCGCAAATCGCCCACCTGCAAGTCCTGAGGCCCCGCTTGCTCGAGCGATGCCACCTCAAGGTATTCAAGCAAGCCCGTCAAGTCTTCTCGATACGACTTGAGCGTCAGATCGGCCGCGTTGCGCTCCACTCGCAAATACCGCAAAAAGCGGTCGACCGCAGCCTGCATCGTATCGGTGGAAGTCAAATCGGGCGAAGTCATTCCATGCTCGCGCGAGACCAACTCAGTTGCCGGGCAACTCAAACGAACACGTTCGACGGTGCCCCGTGCTTCCGCCCCTTTGGACAGGCTGTACTAGGCTGCGTCGTCGAGCTCGTTTTCGCTGGAGAGCGGCAAAATGAATCGATCGGTGAAAACCGACGCTTCGTCCGCGGTTTGACGGATTTTCTGACTGAGTACCGCCGCGTCGTACCAGGAGAAACTCAGCTCCGGATTCGAGGCATATCGTCCCAGGGTCCGCAATGCTTCGCCGCGATTGTCATCATCGAACAGAAAAACGTAACGCTCGTTGCCCTTGACCAATGCCAGCACGTTGATGTCCTTGGTCACGTTCCGACTCTCCTTCCACGGCGATACAGCTTGATCCGGCTTATCAATCCCGTACGGGAAAATGCGTGAGGTGCCAGCGGCGAAAGCAGAAGCCGGTTGCAAACGGCACACGATCGGCACCCGGCGGTCCTAACGCTCATATCGGCCGATTGGCCACCGCCACACCACTCGCGTTTCATCAGCACCGCCTCGCGCGGTCAGCATTTCCGAGATATGCAGGTAGCAGCAGAACCGGATGAAGTCGTCGCTGCGCTGCAAGTACGCCTGCCAACCGCCAAACCTCGCGTCATCGCGATAATAGACATAGTTTGCCAAGGCTTCAGTGACATCCGAATTTGCGCCGTCGTAGAGCCGCGTGTGCGTGATCACCGGTCTGGTTTGCAGGATCGGATCGGGCCGCTGCGGACTAGGCGGCCGCGGTACGAACCCGCGCGGATCCGGCCAGTCGCTCGGCAGATCGCTCGGTACGTCCCCTGCGAACGATTCGCCTCGCCCACCTTTCCCATTCCCTGTCAGGCGGCGATCGGGAGTCGGCAGGACCTCGAGACCGTTGGCAGCCGGTTGCGAAACCGGCTCGCTATGAGCAGCTCGCAGCACGTTTCTCGGCGGCGACGTACGACCTGCCGGATCCAGTCCCTTCGCAAGCTTGCGCGGTGCCGTCGTGGCTTGCGTTGCGCGATCGTCCGGCGGCTCAGCGCCTTCCTCTTCCGCCGACGCATCCGGCTCGGCTCCCAAAATGCTTTCACCCGAGTCAATCTTCGGGGGCAATTCGGGCGTCTGCGTCGCAAGTTGTTCTCGCGCCAATTCAAACTCCGCCTGCCGGACCAAGGCGGCCGGAATATGCTCTTCTTCGCACGTCCCCCAGGGTAAACCGTAGCCCACAGGAATCGGGTGGAAACCGGGATTGGCCGCGTACCAATTTACCG
>JBJOLO010000387.1:0-4672 GCA_046045565.1 Planctomycetota bacterium
TGCGGCGCAATGGTTAATCGAGTCGATCGAGCAACGGCGGAGCACGTTGACCAAGGTCTCGCAAGCGATTGTCGACCACCAGACTCGATTTCTTGACGACGGCCCCGAATACATTCAGCCGCTCAAGATGCAGCAGATTGCCGACAAAGTTGGCGTGCATGTCACGACCGTCAGCCGGGCTGTCGACGACAAGTGGATCCAGACTCCACGAGGAATCTTTCCGCTCAAGCGATTCTTCGTGGGCGGTACACATCGCGAAGACGGAGACGACGTCGCCTGGGACATCGTGCGGATCAAGCTGCAGGAATTGATCGATCGCGAGTCCAAGCAGAATCCACTCAGCGATGACGATCTCGTGGAGGCGCTGAAAGCTCAGGGGCTGAATGTAGCCCGACGAACGATCACCAAATACCGCCAGAAAATGAACATCCCCAGCTCTCGACAACGACGCGACTGGTCGAAGTAACAGCCCGCGGCCACCCATACCGGGTGGCTGACTAACACGCCGCGCTCGAATTGGGGTATAGTCTGCAATGCAGACGCGATGACAGGACTCGCCGGTCCTGATCGCCAGGCTGTGTTCCGTGTGGCATGCCGCGCCGGTCGGCATCGCTCCGGGATCAACACCATCGAGACGCTCGTTGTCTCCGTGCGCGGGGTATTTTTGGCATGCGATGTCCTTTCTGCCGAGTGGACAACGATCGAGTCATCGACTCGCGATCGTGCGACGACGGATTCTCCATTCGCCGTCGCCGCGAATGCCTGCACTGCGAACGCCGTTACACCACCTACGAACGCCTGGAAGAAATGGCCATCAAGGTCGTGAAGAAGGACGGCGTGCGGGAACCGTTTTCGCGGGAGAAGATTCGATCGGGCCTGAAAAAAGCCTGCTGGAAACGACCGATCAGCGACGAGCAAATTGAGTCGGCGGTGGCCGCGGTCGAAAGCATTGTGTATGCCAGCTTTGAAGGGGAAATCGAGAGCGAACAGGTTGGCGAACTGGTGATGGACCAACTTGCAAAACTCGACCAAGTCGCCTTTGTTCGATTTGCCAGCGTCTATCGCGAATTCAAGGACGTGCGGGACTTTGTCGACGAACTGCGCCCGATTCTGCGCGATCAACAGCGTGACCAAAAGCAACGGGATCAAAAGCAGCGAAATAGCAGTCGGGAATAACACCCGGCGCGGACCGCTGATCGATCGGGTATCGGAAGCGTAACTCGACTCGCACTACCACGCTGCCCGGTTTGCGACTTCCTCGATCAAGACTTCCACCGCGCGAGGAAGAATCGAGTCACGCTCGGAAACCATCGATTCATCGCCACGAGTACTTTGCCGCCCGGCGACAAGATCAAGTCGGCCTTTCCGCGTTCCATGCCTCGGCAAATCTGCCGAGCCACCGACTCGGGAGACATTTTCCCAAAGGGTCGAACCGGCACCGTGGTGGCATCCAGCTCCCGCTCGAAAAACTCACTGTCCGTCGTGCTGGGACTGACGAGCAGCACATCGATCCCCTCGCCGGCCAATTCGGCCCGCAACGAATCCGAAAAACCATGCAGCGCGAATTTGCTGGCGCAGTACTCGCTTTTGTTGGGGATCGCGCAATGCCCGAGCACCGAGCCGATGTTGACGATGATCGGCGCATGGCCTTGCCGCAACCATGGCAGCGCGTGGCGGATCAGTTCCACGGGAGCGATGAAATTGGTATCGAGGATCTGCCGCAAGCGGGCCGCATCGGCCTGCGCAAACGGACCGGCGCCGCCCACCCCGGCATTGTTGATCAAGGCATCAAGCGCCCCCCAACGCTCTTCCACGACCTGGAAAATACGGGCTCGCGTCTGAGGGTCCGTCAGGTCACCGCAAACACACCAAGGCGATTCGCCGCTCGAAGCCAACTCGGCCGCAAGCTGCTCGAGCCGCTCACGACGTCGGGCGGTGATCAGCAGGGATGCACCTGCCTGATGCAGCACGCGCGCCAACGCCCGGCCGATGCCGCTCGAGGCTCCTGTCACAATGACCCGCTTACCGGGCAACGACCGACGAGCCATCCTGCCCCCTCCGCCTTACTCGGCAATCGACTGCTGCCCCGCCGAGCCGCTACCAGGCTTCTCGCTCGCATCGGAATCGGGCGTGCTCAAGGAAGTCGCCCCGCTGCGGCCGTCGCGTGACTCATGCCCCTCGCCTCCGCGGGGAGCATCGGCATGCGCGAGACCGTATCCGCGGACAATCGCCTCCGGCCCCACCAACCTTGCCAGATGGCGCTGCGGGATCCGGCAATGAATGTAAACGCGATCATCGACATAGCGGCAGGAAAGCACCTCGCCATGCGCTCGCAATTGAGCCAGCAACTTCCCGTCGCCGACGTGCGCCTCGATCTCCGCATCCACAAAGGTCGTACTCAAGGCATCGCTCGTTGCGTGCGCCAATCGCTCCAGCCCCACCCCCGACCTCGCGCTGATCGGGATCGCGTTCGGGTAACGGTTCAGGAGCGCATCCAACTGCGTTTCGGCGCGAGGATCGTCGATTTTATTCAGCAGCAGCAGGGTTCGCTTCTCCTGCATCTGCAACTCCTCGAGCACCGCAAACACGGAACTAATTTGCTGAAAAACACGGGGATTACTCGCGTCCGCAACATGAAACAACAGATCCGCCTGCCGGGCCTCCGCCAACGTTGCTTTGAAACTCGCGATCAGACCGTGCGGCAAATCGCGAATGAACCCGACCGTATCGCTCAATAAGACCGGGCCCCAATTCGGCAAATGCCAACGTCGCGTGCGGGTGTCGAGCGTCGCAAAAAGCTTGTCCTCCGCCAACACACCGGCATCCGTCAAGGCATTCATCAGGGTGCTCTTGCCGGCGTTGGTGTACCCGACGAGCGACACCGTCATATGTTCGCTGCGCGACGCAACCTGCCGCTCCCGCCGCCGCTCGATGGCCCGCAACTCCTCGCGCAACTCGTGAATCCGCCGCTCCACCAGCCGACGGTCGGTTTCCAACTGCTTTTCGCCCGGACCGCGCATGCCGATCCCCATGCGAATACGCGACAGGTGCGACCACATTTGCTTGAGACGCGGCAGCGAGTACTCCATCTGGGCGAGCTCAACCGCCAGCCTCGCTTCATAGGTCCGCGCGTTGGATGCGAAAATATCGAGAATCAATTCGGTCCGGTCGAGCACCTTCAACTTGATCGCCCGCTCGAGATTCCGAACCTGCCCGGGACTCAGGTTGCCATCGAACAGAATGACGTCCGCCTCGTGCCGCTTCGCCAGCCGGTCCAATTCCTCGACTTTGCCCGACCCCAAGTAGGTGCCGACCGCCGGCCGGTCTCGACGCTGCGTGAGCTCGGCGACAATCACTGCACCGGCCGTTTTTGCGAGGCCTCGCAATTCTTCGAGCGGATCGCCATCTTCGATCGCCTCAGGCAACAGCACGCTGACGAGCACCGCCCGCTCGCGGGCAACCCCTTTCGACCGTTCGAGATCCTGCACCACTTCAAACCCTGGAACCCCGCCCGAAACGGGGAAAAACGAATGGCAACCCGGTCGATGCACGACTGCTCGACCACTTTCAGCATCTTACCGCAATTCCGCGTCCGGTACATGCAAGCCAGGAACCGCGCGAGACCGCACGGCGGAAGCGAACTCGCGGCGCTCGCTAACTCAGCCAGCCCGGAATCGCCTGACGCCATGACGCAGCAGGTTCCCGCTGCGCCGCAATATCGCGTTCCCGCCCTGCTCGCAAAACGGCCATCTGTTCCGGCGTCAACCCGCTAAAGAACGCCTGGTCCGTCAACGCCCCGGATTCGCCATGCAGCGGGCTCGACTCCCGCTGCTCAATGTCAGCCCAGAAATAAACCCTGTCCCCAACCCACGCCCTCGCGTAAACCCGGCAATCCAGCCGCACCAGACAGTCACGCAGCTTCGGCACGACCACGCTCGCCCCCAAGCTAGCGCCCCCTACGCTCGACACCTCAACGCTCGAAACCTCCCGCGATTCCTCTTCGGACAAACCGGCCAATTTGTCGGTTTCGAACCCCGAAGTGCTAGCAAACCGATAGGCTAACTCCACCTGCCCGGCATGAAGCAGGTGCGCCGCGAAGTGTCGACTGCTGTCGATCAACGCCGTCGTGAAATGGCCGGGGCCCAAACCCAACACGGCCGTTGGCACCTGCGGGTCGATCGATGTCAGGTAGAACCACGATGCGAGTAACCCGCCCCGCCGATCGCCCCGGGCCGACGTCACCACCCACAGCGGTTTTGGCATTACCCCGAAATCAGAATCAATCCCCATACACCAACTCCACTTTCCACCCTACCCACTCCGCCCCTAATCCACACCTGCCAGCTCGCCGAACCTGCCAGCCAAGACCGGTTGACTTGCCCCCAACCCGCCTCCCCGCCACTCGAAAACCGGCTCCGCGCCATTTTCGTCCCAACCAAGCCCCCGCCAACAACCCAACTTAACACTTTTAAAATTTTCCGAACAAGACACTTAGTCAAATGAGACAAACCCTGCTGCCTAAAACTTGAGCACCCAACCAGCTGCCCGATCCGAGGCACGCCTGACCAAAAAACAGGCACGCCGCGTCGTTTTTCGCAAATGCTTTAATATCAATGACATCGGTGCTGTCCTTGACTGCACAGGAGCATTAGGGCAATTCGCAGCGGGAGTA
>JBJOLO010000427.1:0-5111 GCA_046045565.1 Planctomycetota bacterium
CCATGGCCGCCGACCCGCGCTGAGCCAACGCCAGATCGTCGTTCGTCACCGTAATCAATGCCGAACCCATCTCCGCGACATCGGCATAGGGAAATCCAAGCAGCACGCTGTTGGTTAACACGCCCGGTTCCCGTCGCCAGCGGTCCGCTTCCGCCAATAACTCACTCGCAGGCGATTCCGATGTGCATTGACGCTCGATGTTCATCGCCACCGGAGGATACGACGCCGCCATCACCGGCCGCACCTCGCCGCGCAACGTCCGCCCCAGCAATTCCGCAGCCTCTTCGCCGCGCGCCTGCTGATCCAGATGCGGATTCGTGCGATAGGCGATCAACGCATTGCACGCCGCCACCATCGCGGGGCTCAAGTTCGCGTGCGGGTCGAGCGTCCCGATGATCGGCATCGCCGAGCCGACTGCGCGACGCACCCGCGTCAGCCACTCGCCGTCGGCGTCCGGAAACGCTTCGCTGACGGTCGCACCATGCGGCGCAACCAGCAGACCGTCCAGTTTCCCGGCGCCCGCAAGCTCGCTGAGCATCCGTTCGCAGAGCGTTTCAAACGTCTCGGCCGTGATCGCTCCGTACGGCATCGCTCGCGCCACGAAAATCGGCACGACCTCGAAGCCCGCACGCGCCGCCCCTTGAAAGAATCCACCAATCTCGTGGAACGACGTCGAGAATGCCGCACGGATGGATTCACCGCAAAGCAACGTGTTTTCCTCGAATCGACGCAACGTGGTCGGTTCGTGGATGAACGTATTGGATTCGTGCAACAAACCGATTACGCCGATTCGCACGATGCCTCCTTCATGACTTGCATGGTTCGATTGCCTGCTGCGACCTCTGCTTGCAAACTCGCCGCCAACATAGCACACTCACGCCGAAAGGAAGACCATGCCATGAGCCATACTCCCGTGGAAATCACGCTATCGATGATGCGCGAGTCGCTTTACGCCGCCGTCGTCGCCGATGCACTCGACGCCGTCGGACTGCGTCATCAATCGCCTCGCGTACCCTTGCGGCCCTGGACGGTATCGCGATTGCTGGTCGGCAGATGCAAGACCACGCTTTGGGCCGACATGTACCATCCCGACCCGCGTCCGTATGAGCTCGAACTGCGGGCCGTCGATAGTTGCCAAGCGGATGATGTCTTGATCGCCGCTGCCGGCGGATCGGTGCACTCGGCACTGTGGGGGGAACTGCTTTCCACGGCGGCATCGGCGAGCGGTTGCGTGGGCGCGATTGTAGACGGCGCAATCCGCGACATCGACAAGATGACGCGGATGGCCTTTCCCGTCTACGCTCGCGCGACGTCGGTCTACGACAGCCTCAACCGCCAGCGCGTGATCGACCTCGACGTGCCCGTCGAAATCGATGGCGTCCGCTTCAGCCCCGGCGATCTGGTGTTCGCCGACCTGGATGGCGTCGTCGTCGTGCCTCGCGAAGCCGAACAAGAAGTGATCCAACGCGCCTGGCAGAAAGTGCACTCGGAAAACCAAGTCCGCGATGCCATCCGCGGCGGATTGAAAGCGACCGAAGCGTTCGCACGCTACGGAGTTCTCTAAGGCGTCCGCGCCATGAGAGGACTTCGCTAACGCGAATTACGTGGCGTCGCTGGGCGAGAACTGCCAGCACTGTCGCTCTGATTCGCTCAGCATCCCACGCATGACGATCTCGAGAATCGCGCGGTGCTGTTCGTCGAGCGTCGCGGAACTGGCGGCGAAATGGTTCGTGAACATCGTGCCGTAAACCAGGCATCCGATCGTGTCGAGCAGCCGCTCGACCGGCAAGTCGCTGCGAAGCTGGCCTCGCTCCATGAGTTCGGAATACATGGTCCGCCACGGCCCGCGCATCGCCTTGCGGTACTGGAAATAGGTCGGCTCCGGCCGATGCTTGAAGCTGGCACGCTCCTGAATCAATAGCTCCACATGTTCGGGATGGTCCGCAAAGAATTGCAGGTACGCGCGGATCGCCCGGGAGATCTTTTCAAACGGATCGTCCGTCGCTGCCGCAGCCGCCGCCACTTGCGTTTGCATGCTGCGCATGCCGTGATCGACGCAGGCGTAAAACAATTCTTCCTTGCTCGCGAAGTACAGGTAGAGCGTTCCTTTAGCCACACCGAGTTCCGTGGCGACGCGCTCCATTTCGCAGGCAGCGTAGCCGATTTCGGCAAACAGCTTCGCCGCGATCGGCACCATCGCTTCGCGACGCTCAGCACGCCGGTCGCGTGTGCACCCCTCCTTCGTGTTCGTCTCCGCTGGCGGAGCTTCCGAGGCCATGCTCACCACTTCCCTCACGATTGAATTCCCGAACTCGACAAGTACAATCTAGCTGCAACCCAACTGACTGACTAGTCAGTCAGTCTGTTTTCCAGCCGAGCCGGACCTCACCCGCCGAGATTCTTCATGTTCAGACGCCGCGATGCCCGCCCCGCTCTCTTTCCAACGCTCGCCACTCTCCGCACCGTCGCGTCGTGGCTGACCTGCGCTCTGACCGTGGCAGCACTTTGCGCCGCGACCGGTTGCAATCGCGCGGCCGCCGTTTCCGCAACGCCGGCGAAAACTCCGGAGCTCGAAGTGAAATTCATTCGCCCGACTCAAGAGGTCGTTACCGACTTCGAGGAATTCAATGGCCGGACTCACGCATCCGAGACCGTAGACATCCGGTCGCGCGTGAGCGGTTACCTTGACCAGGTTCGCTTCGAAGACGGTGCGATGGTGAAGGAAGGCGAATTGCTTTTTGAAATCGATCCTCGGTCGTACAAAGCCGAGGTGGAGCGTACTGCGGCGGCGCTTGAGCAATTGCAAGTCCGGATCGAACGACTGCGGCGTCAAGATCGCCGCGCCCAACAGCTGATCCTCTCGAACGCCATTTCCGAAGAAGCCTTTGACGCCCTGCAATCCGAACTGAACGAAGCCGTCGCATCGCAAGCGGCCGCGACGGCCAGCCACGAGATTGCCGACTTAAACCTGCAATTCACCACGATTGAAGCGCCGATCAGCGGCCAGATCAGCCGTCGGTTGGTGGATAAGGGGAACCTGGTTCGCAGCGACGAAACGCTTCTGGCAACCATCGTCCGAACGAATCCTCTGCATGTCTATTTCGATGTCAGTGAGCGAACCTTGCTGCGACTGCGCCGTTTGCAGAAACAGGACGCCACCGGCAAGCAACCGCCGATCGAAGTGCAAATCGCGCTGGCCGACGAATCCGACTTCTCCCACACCGCTACGGTCGACTTTACCGACAATCATGTCGACCCGCTCACCGGCACATTACGCATGCGAGCGACCTTGGATAACGCGGAGGATTTGCTCGCTCCGGGACTGTTCATCCGCCTGCGTTTCCCCATCGGCGCTCCGCATCCGGCATTGCTAGTGCCCGAGGAAGCACTCGCTACCGACCAAGGCCAACGTTGCCTCTACGTGGTCGATGATGAAGACAAGATCGCCTATCGTCGCGTGCAGGTGGGCATCCTGCGCCAGGGGCGACGAGTGATCCTGGATGGGATCGCAGCCAGCGATCGTATCGTGGTGACCGGACTGCAGCGCATTCGGCCGGGAGCCCATGTCATTCCCAAACCGGCGATCGAGGCCGACGAAGACAAACAGGCACTTGATTCCGCGAAGACAGCCGACGATGCGAAGGCAGCCGACGATTCCGAGGTAGGTGCGTCCGACGACAGCCCGCAAGAGAACTCCGCCGCGCGGGAAGAAGCACGTTCGTCCGATGAGCCTCCATCGGCTCGCGGGAAAGATGATTCTCCTCGTTAACGATCCCTTTCCCGTCGACGGGCCAACCGGAACTTTGCTTTGTTTTCCCGATTCTTTATCGACCGACCGATCTTTGCGAGCGTGTTATCGCTGGTGATCACGCTGGCGGGTGCGTTTGCGCTCTTCACGTTGCCGCTGGCGCAATATCCCCAGGTCGCGCCCCCCACGATTCAAGTCGACTGCAACTATCCCGGCGCGAGTGCTCAAGTGGTCGCGCAAACCGTGGCCTCCCCCATCGAGCAGCAGGTGAACGGCGTCGAGAACATGCTCTACATGGCGTCGCAGAGCACGAACGACGGCTCGTATACCCTGACGGTGACATTCAAACCGGGGGTCGACCTGAATCTGGCGCAGGTGTTGGTGCAGAATCGCGTCAGCCTGGCCTTGCCCTTGCTTCCGGACGTGGTGCGTCAGACGGGCGTGTCGACCAAAAAACGTTCGCCCGACATTTTGCTGACGGTCAGTCTGAATTCGCCGACCGGTCGCTACGACCAGTTATATCTCAGCAACTACGCGGTGCTGCGACTGAAAGACGAATTATCGCGACTGCCGGGGATCAGCGAAGTGCTGGTGTTCGGGCAGCGTGACTATAGCATGCGCGTGTGGCTCGATCCCGACAAAATGGCAGCACGGGATCTCGCGGTGTCGGACGTGATCGCCGCCATTCGCGAACAGAACGCCCAAGTCGCGGTTGGCCAGGTGGGGCAACCGCCGTCTGCCACAGGTCAGGTACGACAACTGCCGATCACGGTGGTGGGGCGACTTTCGGAACCCGAGGAATTCAGCGAGATCGTCATTCGAACGACGCATGACGGCCGGATGCTCCGCATCAAGGATGTCGGTCGCGTTGAGATTAATGCTCGCAACCAGGACATCAGCAATCGCTTCGACGGGAAGCCGACCGTCGGGCTGGCCATTTTTCAGCTGCCCAACGCCAACGCGTTGGCCACGGCCGATGCGATCAAGGCGAAAATGGACGAGTTGTCTCAGGACTTTCCCGATGGGTTGATCCACGAGATCGGCTACGACACGACACCGTTCATACGCGAATCGATTCTGGAAGTGGTGAAGACCCTTCGCGACGCAACGATTCTCGTGGCGATCGTCGTGCTTGTCTTTCTGCAGGGCTGGCGGCCCGCGATTATTCCGCTGGTGGCCGTGCCTGTGGCCATCGTCGGCACCTTTGCGGCGATGGCCGTGGCCGGCTTCAGCTTGAATAACCTCACGCTGTTCGGACTGGTTTTGGCGATCGGCATCGTGGTCGATGATGCGATCGTCGTAGTTGAGGCAGTGGAGCAGTATTTAGAGCGCGGACTCTCTCCCCGCGCGGCGACCATCCAAG
>JBJOLO010000449.1:0-18072 GCA_046045565.1 Planctomycetota bacterium
GTTTGGAATCCAATCGCGAGTCCCCAGGCGAGACCCAGCGCGAAGACCCAACCCCGACACATGCGCAACCGATGAATGCAGTACATCAGAGCTTCCCCTTTTGCGCGGGATTGCGATCCGCATCAGGAACGGCAATCAGCCACATGCGCGCCAGTGCCGACTCGCCCAACTGCAGCTGCTCAAAGAGATACTGCGTACGGGTATCGCGTTTGTCGAGCCATTCCAATACCTCATGCACTTCCGATGCACGATCCGGCTGGCTCCTTGCACGCTGGATCGCAAGTGTCCGCAACAGCACCCGCTGCAACATCACCGTGCGATGCAGATCGCTGATCGACAAGGATCGAATCGCTTCGATCTCGTGTGCGAATTGAGCCAACGAATCCCGTTCTGATTTGTCGCTCGCCCCCGACTGCAGTCGCGAGATCGCCTCGTGACACCACAGCTCGATCAACCATGCACAACCTTGGGCCGCTCCATCGCCACCTGCACTGCCACCTGCACTGCCACCTGCACTGCCACCTGCATTGCCACCTGCATCGAGTCCGGCGATGCGCAGTCGCTCGATGTACTCTCCCGGAATATTTCCTCCGCCGAGCCGAGCGACGGTACGGGCTTCCTTTCCGCAGACGATTCGAACTCCGCAAGTACCTTCACCAGCACCTCGCGTCGAATCGACTCGCAATCACCCTTGAATTCCTCCCCCGTCACACTCCGCGCGACGACTTGCGATACGAGCCGTCCCAGTTCGTTCTTTGACATGGTGGCCGACGTCAATTGGTCCGCGATTCCCAAACAGACCATCGGTGAGCGCAGTACCGTTGGCAGACTGCGGTCCAGTGCCTGAATTTCGTCACGACCTTTCGTGGCCAACAAATAACGGGCCACGCGCCAACCTTGCTCGGCAGTCAGCGTCTCACCGTTTTGCATCAGCCCCGCCATCTGCTGAAACATCACCGCACGCTGGCCGGGTGCATGATGCTCATAATTTTTCAGCCGCTGGACGAGCGTGGCTACCTGCTGCGAGGCAAACTCCGATCTCGACCGGGGACGCTCGCGATCTACCGGAAATGGCGACTCGCCGGGAGCACGCATCGCTCGCTCATCGCCCGCGCCGTCCGCAAGAGGCTCCCGAAGTGTCCTCGTTTTTTTTGTCACGAGTCGATCGAACGTTGCGCGTGACGCATCGCCTTCCGCCATGGCCATCGCAAGGGTGCCCAACTGCACCAGTTCCACGGAATGCAGCAGATGGGCCTGTTCGTCTTCGGATCGAAAATCGAGACTGACCCCGCGCAGACGATCCGTCAGTTTCCGCCAACGATCGTCGGCCGGCTTTGCCTGACCGGAAACTCCGGTGAGTCTGGCACGTACAGCTTGTGCGACTTGCGACGGCTCACGCAACTGCTTACGCTCACTCTCCGGAATGTCGGCTCTAGCCAACAACAGCGAACCGATGTATTCCAGAAGCTGTGCATCTTTCTGACTTTCAAAAAGCTCCACCAACCGCAGTACGCTGCCAGCACTCTGCGCCGATGCGCAATCCGCGATCAATTCGCGGCATCCGATCCATACCGGCCCCATGGCAGGTAACACCGCAGCGAGCAAATCGACGTTCAATCGCTCCAATTCCCCGCGATCCAGGTAGCGTCCCGCGAAATCGCGCAGAGCCGGGTAATGGGAAGCCGCTTGTTCGGGTTGCGTGGCAGCTGCCGCGATCGCCTGCCGGTACAGCCGATTCGACAACGCGCGGCAGCATCGCTTTGTTTGCTCAGCCGTCGACTCCCGATCGTTCAGCGACACCTCAAGACTTTTCTCCAGTCGCTCGGAGAGCACCCGTCCTCGTGCCGGTACTTGGCCCCGCACGTTCAAACTGCGGAGCGAGATCTCGACCGACCAGAACGCTAACGCATAGTCGGAATCCTTGGCGGGTAACTCACGGCGAGTGATCAGCGTCATGTCGCCGAGCGCATCGCGCAATCGAGCCGCAAGCGACTCGTCCGGTTCCAACGCATAGGCATTTACCACGATCGCCGCGAGCCGCTCATCACCGGTCGCATCGCGCGCGTGAGTCTGAACATATTTCATCAGTGCGTCATAGGCCGTCGCTCGCTTGGCGGGCTCCGCCTCACCGATCAAAGCCAAACAGGATGCTAATGGTGCATCAGCACGGGCGCGTGCAACCGCCTCGGACAACTCGGCATTCCACCAATCGGGCAAACTCACCGCCGCCCTCAACGGTAGCGATCGCGCTCCCGAACGCGACCCTGATGACACCTCACGCCCACGCCCATTCGAATCTGCCGATCCCGTCAATGACGAGTCCGTATCCTTGCTGGCATCCACGCTCGACGATGCGGCTCGCATCCCACCGCGACTCGCAACAAGCCCGATCCCCGTGCCCACTCCCACCAATGCCACCAGTGCCAACGCCAGCGCTAGAGAATTCCACGTCCGCTGACGGCGCTGTTCCACACGATTCGCATCGAGATGACTGCGGATCATTTCCCAGACATCACCGCCATGCATGCCGAAGCCCTGGCCCCAGTGAATCAGGCGATGCGTTACCTCCGGGTCGGCGACCGTTGCGTCCGCCAGATGCCCCTCGACAACTTGCCGGAAACTCGCCGCCAAATCGTCGCTCGTCAGCCGTCGAATGCCCATGGCCTCGGCCATCTCGACGATGCACGGTTTCGCCTGCGCCTCGTGCAGACCGTACCGCTTCGACGCAATCGACAACAGTCGCTGCTCCTGATCCGGCGGCAGCACCATCGTGACGAGCTTTTTCAGTTTCTTTTGCAAGTACTTGCGAAACCGCAACACGTGTCGATCGCCAGTGGACGAGTTGTTCGTCACCTTGGGATTTAAACGCAACAGAAACCGATCCACCTCCGGTTCACTCCGACCGCTCGCTTGTGCCGCCGCGATCAGCTTCACACGAAACGCGGTCGTGAATCCTCGCTCCACCGCCAGAATCGGTCCCGCCAATTGCCACAATTGCTGATCGACGTCTTCCGAGTTGGATGCTGCCGATGGGGGCGGCGAAGAGATGACCGGCGTAGCGTTCCGCTGCGATGAAAGAGCGAGGCTCACGATGACGGGCGGCTCGCTGCCGACACCCCGATCACTTGATACCGGATCACGATCCGGCCGATGGTGCGGGGGCGGTGGTTTCATAAGACTTCGCGCCTCGAAATGCAGCGACTTCCGGATTATATCAGCGAAGTCGTCCTGTTTTCAGCCTTGCGTGCATGGCAAGCCGTTATTTTCGTCGGACCGCGACCAGTTTCCGCTCGACTTCCTCGAATCGCTGTCTCCAGGGAGGCTCGCCCAGCGACGGGTAAAGCAGTTTAAATTGATCGAAAACAACTTGAGCGGCTTCGGGATCGGACCGCACGAGGCACTCGATCTGGTAGTACTTCGCTTCCATCCATTCCGCTTGGCCCTTCTCAAGACCGGCGACGAGCCGTCGCCACCGCTCCAGCGATGCGGCCCAGTGCTCCGCCTGGAATTCGGCGATCGCGATCCGCCGCAAATACGATTTATCGTTGGGGTACGCGCGAAGCAGTTTTTCGAGCGATCCGATCGCCGCCGGATAATCACCCATTTCCTGACGCAGTCGCGCCAACCGCGAGACTGCGACACGAGCGTTTGTTTTCGAGCGGATCGTCTCAGGCGCATCGCCCGACAACTCCACCAACCGCTGGTATGCATCGGCCGCCTTCCGTGCATATTCCCGACGTTCGTTGGGGGCGGCTTTCTTGTACGCTTCATCCGCATCCTGAGCAACGACGACGAGTGCGGGCAACTCGAAGCTCGAACCCCGCCCATGCTGGCTCAACCATGTCGCCTCGCGCGATGCTGCGACTGCATCGCTGCGGTAACGCGCGAGCTGAAATTGACGATAATGAAACTCCACCAACTCGCTTGCATCCACAGGAAGCTTGCTCGCCAGGCTCCCTGCTCGCGACTCAAAATAGGCAATCTCCTGCTCATCCATTCCCGGCTTAGAGGCCAACACTTCGAGCGCCAACAGGGCGATACGAAGGTCGCTGGTGACGCGTCGCTCTTTTGCCATTTCGGCGTCCAAGTACTGCCGCGCCACCTTGAGCACCTCGGCACCGAGTTCTGCTGCCTGATTGCCATTCGCGGCATCGCGCCACTGCGTTACCAGTGCCGCGCACAACTCGAATCGCGACGCAAGATAGTCCGGGTTATCGGCGGTGATCGCCTACAATTTTCGCACACGATCCTCCCCACTCCGGTTCCCTGCCTGCAAACGCGTTAGCTGGAATTCGGCTTTTTTGGCCGGCCCACTGTCAGGAAACTCGCGCCGCAACCATTCCAGTGCCTCGATCGTTTGACTTAACGCGGAGCCATCTTTCTTGTGCTTGGTTTGCCAGCAAACAAAAGCCATCCAAGCCGCATCGGCTCCAGCCGAGCGATCCGATTCGCGCAGAAGCACAGCCGCTTGATGAAAGTGCTGGGCACCATTCCCGGCATCGCCAATCCGATAATGGCACCAACCGAGCAATTGGTGACAGGCGGCAAGTTCCGATTGCCCCACGGTTGCCTGGCCGCTCGAGAGTGCCTGTTGCAGCGTCTGCAGCGCGAGCCGATAGTCTTCTGACTTGCCACTCTTTTCCGCTCGCTCGAATCGTCGCTGCCCTAGCGCATACGAGATCGCAAACCCCGCGTCCTCCCGAAGCGGAATGTCGTACCGCTCCATGATCTGTCGCAACACGGCGTCCTGACGAAGTCGCAACAGGCCGCGAATTCCGGCCTCGGCGAGCCGTGACATGCTCGCGTCGTCATTGACAGCTTTAGCCGACAAGGCGGCCCGCACCAACGCGTTGAGGAACGCAACTTTACCCGGCGACGGTTCACCAGCCATCGCGTCGGCCAGTTGCACGAACTGCATCGCCTCGACCGAAAGTCGCTGACCGTGAATCGACGCGGCAAGCCGCCAGTACGGAATGAGATCACGAATGACTGGCAACGAAATCGGCGACTCCAATAGCTGAAAGAGCAGATCCGAATCCTGGGGATGCCCCAGTGCCGATTCGTCGAGTGCCAAACCGATCAAGGCGCGGGATCGCCACAGCGACTCCAACCCAAGAAACTCCGCCTTCAAATCCCGATATGCGACCTCTTTTTCCAAATCCAGCAGTTTCCGAAACGCAATCCTCGAGTCCTGAAACGCCTGCGTCTTGCCGCCCGCATTCCCTTCAAGCACACCCCGATAATAGTTCGACCAGCCCAAAAAATAGGTCGCTCGGGCCGCGATCATCGAGACTCGAGACAACTCGGCCTCCAGCGCAGGCGAGGATTTCTGCGGATCGAGCTTGTCGAGTCGATTCTGCAGGGACTGCAGTTCTGCGTACAAGTCGCTTTGATGCTTGGCCAGCAACCCGGTAATGCGTTCCAAGATCGCCAGCGATTCCCGCTTCCAATCATCCGCATTCCGGTCGTCCATCCAGCGCAGGAAGAGCGACTCGGCGCGCCGGTAATCTCCCTGCAATCGAGCGACCTCCAAGGCAACCGTGCGTGCCGCGGGAAAACGCTCGAGCAACCGCGAGATCCGCCCCGAGATATCCTCGAAGACCCCCTTGTCGTCAGCGGCATTGATCATTCGCTCGGCGTAGAGATCGGCAAGTTGTCTCGCCAACTGCTGCCGACGCCCTTCATCCAACTGCCGATCGAGCATGCCCTCAAGGTGCTGCAGACGAAGGTCTTCCAGTCCGAGTCGATCGAGGTAGCGTTCAAGCGTCTCCTCGTCGTCGGCTCGGAGCATGGGAAAACAACTGCCTGCTACCAACCCGGCAACCGCCAGCAGCATCACCGCCACCACACGGCGACCAATCCATCTCCCCCGTTGTGAATCGGGAAAGCCGAGGGCTGGCGTCGCGACCGGAGCGGAATGCAAAAGCATTAGCGGCCCCCCGGTACGTAGGAGACATTTGCAAAGTTGGCAGCCTTGCATGCCTGGATCGCGGCGGCTGCGAACCCGAAAGGTGCCGCATCACTCACGCGCACGACGGCGCCCTCCTGTTTGTTGGGGAACTGCACTAAAACCGCCTGCAATTCCTGGTCGGACGCGATATCGCGTCCCCCGATTCGATAACAGGGGCCCGTATCGCGGAGCAGTACGTCGATGACGGCCGGCTCCAAGTCCCGAGCCGCCCGCTGCGACGCTGACTTCTGCACGCGAATTCCCGGATCAAGCTCCCGTTCGGTCTTCACCCAACTCGTCGTGACCATAAAAAAAATCAGCAGCAAAAATACCACGTCAATCATGCTGGTCATCGGCAGGTCGGCGAGCGACGTGATTTGCTTGCGGCTGGAAAGTTTCATGACGATTCACTCACGCCGTGATGAACACGCTGCTGATCACACATCCCCACCACGCGACAAGCCGCATTCACGACGCCGCGTCGACCTCACACTAGTCCGGCACTTGCACGCCCACGCGAACTCGGGAAACGCCCAACTCGTGCATCGCCGTGACAACTTGATTCACCAAGTCGCTGCCGGCACGCCGATCCACTCTCAAAGTCATGGTCACACGTGCCGGATCGTTGCCATGATCCTGCACCAGTTCCATGACTTTTTTCTTCACGTCGGCCAGCGACCACGGCTGCCCCGTCACTAGCAAGCGGTTGTCTTGCGTGATGTTGAGCGTCAGTTCCGCGTGCATTTGATCCTGACTGCCCGCCAACGCGGGAAGTTCCAGCGGCTCGCGACTGACCCGCGAAACCTGATTCACCGTCAGAAAAAAGATCAACAACTGAAACACGATGTCGATCATCGGCGTCATGTTCATCACGAGCGGCGTGCGACGATGGTGCCGGGACAATCGCATAACCGCTCCTTCCTTAACGCCTTTTCCTGGACTTGGTATCCTGGCTCTCGTTCAAACCTCTGCACCGATCCGATCCGGGTTTCAGCGGAGACAGTAAACTCCGCGGACGACACCTGAGATCGATCAGGCACGCCGACGGCCCAGCGGCATCGTCACTCGCTCCACCCGCTTCCCCGCCTCCGCAACCAGCGAATCGATGCGATTGCGAAAGAAACTGGAGGCGACCATCGCAGGAATCGCCACCACCAGACCCTCAAACGTCGTGACGAGCGCCAAACTGATCGCACCGGCCAGTTCATCGGGCCGAGCCATCCCGCCTTTCGCGGCAATCGTGTTGAATGCAAGGATCATTCCCTGCACCGTGCCGAGCAACCCCAGCATCGGCGCGATCACGGCAATCACATTTAACACTTCAGTCTTGCGATACAAACGGGCTGTGTACTCTTCGCCCGCCTCTTCCATTGCCGATTTGTATTCCGCGAATCCAAATTCGCTGGAACGATATCGCTCCAACCCGGCAAGCACGACGCTGGTAATGAGCGAATCGTTCTGCGGTGCATCGCAGTATTGCATCGCCTCGTCTAATCGTCCCTGACTGATCAGGCTACCAACCGTTTCCAGCACATCGTCCGGCACCAGCCTTCCTCGACGAATTGTGATGCAATGCTCCACGACGAACCCCACGGCTACCATCGACAACAACGTAATCACGATCCCGATCGTGCCGCTCGCCCAATACATATCGAGCAATGCAGGCGATTCCGAATCGGATGATCCGGTGGCCGCTCCACCCGACTTCGGCATCGTTTCAGCGGACGCCGCAGATGCCGGAACATCCACTTTGGTCGCCCCCTCCTGCCCGACCGACTCGCATGGCAAACTCCCCAACACGGCCACGCCGATCAGGAATCCCGCACGAACGATCGGTGCGATCCCGAATCGTCGAACCATCATCGCATCACAGATTGCCGTCCAAGCAGTGCGGATAGGGAACATGTCGATTCCTGTTTTCCTAGATTCCTATTTTTCGGGCGGGGGTTCCTGGAGATCGAGTTGGACTCGCTTCGCAAAAACCGTGTCCCCGAACCGACTCGTTAATTCGCGTCGCAACGCGATACTGCCACGTTGATCTTCCAGCGATTCCAGCGTGTCGCTCGCAAGGAAAAGGGCTGCGCCGCAGATCTCGGGCTGCGATGTCGAATAGCCGGCCGGGAGCCGTAACAAATGGAGAACACCTTCGCGTTTTTCCCGAGCGTCGTTACTGGCAATCTCGGCAAGTCCAATCGAATACCACGCCAGTGGTCGAGTACCGGGTGACCAGTCCGATACCGATCGCAAGAGCAAGAGCGCCTCGGCGCTCTTTTTCTCGTGGAACAAGATTGCCGACTTCGCAAGCAACTGCAGTTCGCGTGCGGCTTGATCAGCCTGGTTCAGGCTCGCCAGCACACGTCCGGCCCATTCATGATCCCCGGCTGCCAGTGCCAACGTGCCGGCATAGTAGAGCACCCCGTCCGGACGCGGCTCGGGAATTGCCTGCGCCGCCTCACGCACCTGCGGCATCGCAACTCGGGCTTGCTCCGCATCCAACCAGATCGGCAACAAGTCGGCACACAAGCCGGTCTCGAGCTCGACCGACAAGCGTCGATCACCCGAGATTGACTTGAGGTATTCCGGATGCCGCTGCAACAGGGCAAAGCAGCGCAGCCAGGGAGCCACCGCGGCTTCGCGTCGCCCCGCCGACATCCGCGACCAAACCGTCGTGTGCAAAACCAAAAACGCGGATTCACTGATCCGGCCGACGAATCGCGGATACAACTCCTCGACCGGTTCTGATGCTCCCCGATAGTCGCCTACTTTCAGACGCTGGCGGACTCGATACAGCGGCCCCCCGATCTCACGCAGCAGTTGATCGAATTCGGCTTGGTTGGCAGCGAGCTTGCCGCTCTCGATCTCGTCCCAACGCAACCGCTTGCCGTCGTCAAGAACCACGCCGTCCAGATTGAAATCCCGGACCGTCTGGTCGGCAATCACCGTCAAGTCACGCAAGACAATCCGATCCGCCGCGTGACCGTCTGAGCAAACCGATCCGAACCAAACGGCTGCGAGCGTGATGAGCAGGGCGTATCGCAACGGCCACGCCTTACGCGAGGACTTCAAAGAGGCCACCCGACCTACATCGTCGAACTGCCGATGCGGACTCAAAGCAACTCGCCGCATGTGCGGACGCATACCGCAGGTCACGTCTCGAAACGCACCCGTCGAAGCCACGGGCCTGAAGACAAAACTCGCCATAGACCGCCGGTCGATCCTCTCTCCGGCCATCCTAAGGACCGGCGAGCCACCGGTCAACGATCGGGCAGACTTCGCTGCCAGACGACAGCCAGCCTGCCCGAAACTTTTTTTCTGCCGCACCAAAAACGTTGCTGAGGATCGGATTGCGATCGATTCCAGGTGCGGCTCAGACTCTACAAAGAAAGGCTCTCAACCAGACGCCGTTCTACCGACTCCGGCGCCCCGCACGTGACCAACGATTGGCCACGTTGGCCGATGCGTTCGCTGATGATTTCACGCTGGATGTTTTCGAGGCCTCTCCGCCTGAATTCACGCCGTCGGCGCCTTCTTTTTCCTTCCCCACAGCCCAATCCAATTGGTCAGCGGCGACCGCCGCTGCATTCGATGCGCGAGACATCGAAGGACTGCTTCACGAGCCGCCAAAACAACGCAAGCCCTTCGCTTCGACCGTGCCGGCCGTCAGCAAACAGGCCAGCCCAATCGCGATTCCTGTTCTCTTCACGTTTCGACTCCCTACAAAGTTAAACCACTCCTCACCACGGCTCCGTCCCGGGATACCCCCAAGTTCATCCTGATAAAGTAGGCAAAGTTTAAGGCCTATCTCCCCACCGTCAATAACCCACCCACACCACCCATTCACCCCATCCATCCCAAAACCAAACCCAGGGCCAAATCCAACCCACTCAAATCCAAGACACACACATACGGTCCGGTAGGCTTCGCGACGTGCATGGACGATTCGTTGCCCTCCCGCGACGCGCAAGTTTTTTAAGCCGCCTTTTCACTTTTTCATTTCGATCTCGAGCGGACCGCGGTGTGGCAGTGGAATCGGCAAATGGTGCGGATAGGATAATTGCCACGGCGAGACCGCCGTCGGGATGGCATCGGCTCGACAAGCAGCTCGCACGTCCTGCCATGTTTTCCGCTCAGCGCCCAACCGGTTTGTGCTCGCGATCCTTGTCCGTGGCTGGGATTGGTATGGGGCAACGAGTTTGGCGGGAGCGATCAGACAGCGATCGATATCATTCGGGGGACAGGAGTCAATCATGCGACCATACGGGCCGTCCTATCAAACTCGATCGGTTGTCATGGGTCGTCACGGGATGGTGGCATCGAGTCATCCTTGGGCGACGCAGTGCGGGTTGGATGTGCTGCGGCAGGGCGGCAACGCGATCGACGCGGCGATTGCGGTGAACGCGATGCTGGGCCTGGTGGAGCCGATGAGCTGTGGAATCGGCGGGGACCTGTTCGCGTTGGTTTGGGATGAGCGAACCAAGCGAATCCACGGCTTGAATGCGAGCGGCCGCAGTCCGGGCCGCGCCTCGGCCGACGCGTTGCGTGCGAAGGGTTCGACGATCTCGACATATGGCCCCGATTCGTGGACCGTTCCGGGGTGTGTGCGGGGTTGGCAGACGCTCCTGGAAAAATTTGGATCCCGGCCCCTCGACGCCCTGTTGCGACCTGCCATTGCAACCGCCCGGGAGGGATTTCCCGTCACGGAAATCATCGCGGGATACTGGAAGTCGGGAGCACCGCGTTTGCGAGGCTGGCCGGACTCGGCGGCGACCTATCTCATCGAAGGCCGCGACGCGCCGGAAGCGGGAGATTTATTTCGCAATCCCAACTTGGCTTCGACCTACGAACGTCTGGCAAACCAGGGGCCGGAGGAATTCTATAGCGGCTCGATCGCCCGCGAGATCGTCGCGTTCAGCGACCGCCATCAGGGGCTGCTTTCGCTTGAGGATTTTGCGGCTCAATCCGCCGACTGGGTTACGCCGGTCCGGACATCGTATCGCGGCTCCGATGTTTGGCAGATTCCGCCGAACGGCCAAGGCATCACCGTGCTGCAGATGCTAAATATCCTCGAATCGTTCGATCTCTCGAAACTGCGATTTGGATCCGCGGAGCATCTTCATCTGTTGATCGAAGCCAAGCGACTCGCGTACGCCGACCGGGCCGCTTATGTTGCGGAAGCGAACGCGATGACCGTACCTGTGGACGGGTTGATTTCCAAAGCCTACGGCAAAACGCAAGCCTCCCGCATTCAACTCGACCGCGCCAACCAGGATATTCCGCCGGGCATGCCTGGCGGCCACTCGGATACCGTCTACCTCTCGGTTGTGGACGAGCAGCGCAATGCGTGCTCGTTGATCCAAAGTATTTTTCACGGATTTGGCTCGCAAATGGTGCCGGGCAAGTTGGGCTTCGCGCTGCAAAACCGCGGCAGCGGCTTTTCCCTTCAAGCGTCGCATCCAAACTGCCTCGCGCCGCGAAAACGGCCGTTTCACACCATCATTCCCGGCATGGTCACGCGCGACGACAAGCCTTGGTTTTGTTTCGGCGTGATGGGCGGCGACATGCAACCGCAAGGGCAAGTTCAAGTTCTTGTCAATTTGCTCGACTTTGCCATGAACATCCAGGCGGCAGGCGACGCGCCGCGAATTCAGCACACGGGCAGCGCTTCGCCAAATGGCGAGGAAGCACAGGGACTCGGCACCGTCATCGTCGAACGTGGCATCGATGATCAGGCGGTCGATGGCCTGCGAGCGCGCGGACATCAGGTTTCGCGCGGTCCGGGAAACTTTGGCGGCTACCAAGGCATCCTCATCGATTGGGAACGAGGCACGCTGCACGGAGCCAGCGAATCCCGCAAAGACGGATGTGCACTTGGCTACTAACCGGTGCAATCAGCCGGAGCAACCAATCGGAGCCACCAACCGACATTCCTTGCCGGAGCGTTCTGCAGAACCGCGTGCCGAGCCCCCTAGCCCGCTCGATTATCCTCTTTCGAGTTGCGAGCGCGCGGAAGCGGCTTCAACCGTAAGCCCTTTGCATCCTCGTCCGCAAATCGACGCAGAAATTGCTCCGCTGCCGGGCCCGGTATTTGGCGCTGGCTCCGGTTGCGACGGGCAAAGTCCACAAGGCGTCGCATCAGGTCTTCGACCTTGAGCATCTGGTCGTCGGTCAGCACCTCCACAATCGCCTGCCCTCGGTCTGCCTCCAGTTGCTGGATCTGCTCCTGTAGCTTGCCGATCCGGGCCGCGTATCGCCGGTGAATATCATTGATCTCGAGCCGCTGTTCGGGCGTGATCACTTCCTCGTAGAACATCGGAATGTTCTCGTGGATCCGTGCATGGTTCGCAGCAAGAATACGCCGTGCAAAGTCCTTGTCCTCGTCCTCATCGCCGGCGATCGCGATCCCAACAAGCCCGCCCCCAACAAGACCGATTACGAGCCCGCTACTCAGACACCACATCAATCTGCACAACGACCAGTTCGCGAACCAGTACGCCAGCCAGCGTCGCCACCGTTCTCGCTCAAGACTGAACCGCCCCTCCTGACACCGTTTCACCGATCGATCCTTCATCTCCTGCCCTCCGCAACAAAACCCCACCTTTGGATAAATTAAACATCCAAAGATACTATTGTCACAGGTCGAGGAAAAGGAGGCATCGAGCGGCGGGACAAAACAAAATGGCCGTCGCGAGGCAGCTAGTTGGGCAGCTACCTGGAAAGTGACCTGGCTCGTATCCGAGCGACCACACGCAGCGTGGTCGCTCGAGCCGGTTCATAGAAGTCTGCCGTGACGAGGTCTGCCGAACCTGGCGTCACGCGCGAGAACACCTTCCGCCACGAAAACCCTGCGATAACGCAACGTGTCGATGGCGCTCGCGTCAGCGGCTTCCGGATAGAGCTGCTTCCAGGTCGAGCCTTAGCGCGTTCCGTTCGGAGATCCGGGCGGCGCTGGGAGAGAGATCTCCGAGTTGGCAGGCGGGAGCGCGGTTGCGTACTGCTTCAGCAGACCCTGCGTCTCCTTGAATTTCGGATGGTTTGCGAGTGCGGCATACCGAGGATCGCTGCCCACGGCGTCAAATCGCATCAATGCTGCTTGGATCGATTCCTGGCTCGGATGCGAGGATCCCGAGTACAATTCCTTGGGCAACGCCAAATAGCGATGCCACTCCGCACTTAACAGTTCGTCCATCTCGTTGGAACTTTTCGCTAAGTCACTCCGAAGCTTGGCAAGCTTGTCGGAGGCAGGCGGCGTGACCGACAACTGCGGAACCAGCGTCGCATTCGCCCGGCCGCTTTCCCGCGTCACCGTCTCGCTGGCGCCGGAATATTGCAGCAGCAATGCCGCAAGTTGCTGCGCAGAATCCGGAACAACCGCCGCATCGTCCGGATTGGCAGCATGGTAGTAGTTCGAATTTCGTTGCTGATCGATCTTGATCACCGATCCATCCAACGCCACGCCGGCGAAGAGTCCGCGACTGCGCGACCAGGAAAGGATTTCATCGGCGAGTTTCGCATCGGTGGCAGCAGCGGCTTGACGACCGACGGGGCCGGCCGCGACGGCAGCATCGGCACCGATCGTGAATTTCCCGGACAACAACGCGTTGACGCTTTGCGGGGTTCGAAACACCAGAATCACATCGGTCGACTGCACACCGACCTGCCATCCGATATTTCCTCCGTTCAGCGACACAAAGACCGGTGCATGCCAATTACCCTGCTCGTCGCGCACCATCAGCACACCATTGCCATGCCGCGCACCGACAACCAGACTGCCCTTGATCACCTTGGGGACAATCACCACGGCAGCCGATTCCTTTAAGAGATCACGAGGAATCGCCTTAGCGGGAATTTCCATGATCTCCCGCAGCACCGTGATCGAATCACGGACCGTCTGATCTTCACGGGTCTGGCCCCAGGCAAGGGACGCTGCGGCCTGCGCAATCGCAAGTGCCAACCAGAGCGAATGATGACGGAACTTCCCCATGAGATGAGCCTCCTTGCAGCGAGCCGAATGAGCCCGAAATCGCAGTGAACCCCGCACAGCGCGGCATTCCCTCGTCCGACGCAGCCCAGAATCTAGCTCTGGCCGCCAAACGGGGTCAATACGAAACCACGGCCCGTCGGCCCGTCCGACATCGAACTCAGCGGGCTTTCCACTCCGAGATTGCAAACGCACGAGACCGACAAGAATAGCGGGCCCGCTTGAATACTGAGAAAGCTCGAATACTGAGAAAGCTCGAATACTGGGCCAGCTCGAATACCGGGCCAACCGGAAGACGGAGCCCGTTCGGAGCCAGTTGCCAACTTCAGGTCGGCTAGTCGGTAAGCTGTCCGACGATCACCGACGCATTATGGCCACCGAAGCCGAAACTGTTACTCATCGCCCGGCTCACGCGGCGTTGCCGTGACACGTTCGGCGTGTAGTCCAGATCGCAATCGGGGTCGGGATTCTCGAGATTAATCGTGGGGTGGATCACCTGATCGCGAATCGAACAAACCGTGACCACCAATTCGATACCGCCGCTGGCGCCCAGCGAGTGCCCAAGCAGGCTCTTCGTGCTGGATACCGACACGCGGTGGGCGTGATCGCCGAACACGCGCTTGACGGCCAGGGTCTCGGCCTTGTCGCCCAGCGGCGTGCTGGTGCCGTGTGCGTTGATGTAGTCGATCTGCTCCGGATTCACACGGGCATTAAACAGAGCCAAACGCATCGCCTCAGCAGCCCCGGTCCCCTGTTCGTCCGGTTGGGTGATGTGTCCCGCATCGCAGCTTGCGCCGAAACCGAGCACTTCCGCGTAAATCTTCGCACCTCGCTGCCGCGCGTGCTCCAGTTCCTCGAGCACCAGAATTCCTGCGCCTTCGCTGAGCACGAAACCGTCTCGATCGCGGTCGAATGGGCGACTGGCCTTGGTGGGCTCGTCATTGCGTTCGGACAATGCCTTGATGTTTTGGAATGCGGCCAGCCCCATGCGGGTCATTGCCGCCTCGGACCCGCCGGTGATCACGACATCAGCATCCCCTTTTTGGATCGCAAACAGGGCGTCGCCAACGGCGTTTGAGGCACTGGCACAGGCGGTAGCAACGGAGTAGTTCACCCCGCGCAGTCCAAAGTGGATCGCAACATTACCGCCCGCAGCATTCAGCATCATTTTCGGCACGGTGAACGGCGATACCCGGTCAGGCCCTTTGAGCACCAACCGCGTCATCTGCTCTTCAATTTCCGTCAGTCCGCCGATGCCCGATCCGAGAATCACGCCGCAACGGAAAGCGTTTTCCTTCGCGAAATCCAGCCCCGAATCGCGGACCGCCTCGATTGCGCCGACCAGAGCGAATTGGGAAAACCGGTCGATGCGCTTGATCTCCCGATGCTCGATGTAGTCCACCGGGTTCCAACCGACAATGTCGCCACCAATCCGGACTTTGAAGTCGTGGGTCTCGAACAGTTTCAGTTCATGGATGCCGCTCTCGCCGGCAAGCAGCCTCTGCCAAAGGTCTTCGACCTTGCAGCTCAAGGCAGTCACCACGCCAAGACCGGTTACGACAACGCGACGTGTCATTATCGATTACTTATTCGCTCGTCCTGAGTCACCCGGCGTCACTGGGCTCGCTTCCTTGCCAACAGCGACGCAACGAAAAATGGCGAGAAGAAACATCGATGATGCGAGACACTCCATCGGCTTCGCATCATCAGCGAGGCCTGCCTTACTGCAAGGCCCGCGAAATCACAAACACCGAAACCTGCCGAGCCCGAAAAGTGCCGGGCCGGCTTGGCAGGACAGCCTTCGCAGATCCCGCGTCGCAGTTAGCCCTGCTTGGCCGTTTCGATAAACGAGATGACCTGCCCGACGGTCTGAATCTTTTCCGCCGCATCGTCCGGAATGTTAATGTCGAACTCTTCTTCCAGTTCCATAACCAGTTCGACCGTATCCAACGAATCGGCCCCGAGGTCACTGATGAAGTTCGTTTCGGGTTTCACCTTTTCCTTATCGACGCCAAGTTGATCGGCAACAATATCAATTACTCGTTCTGAAATAGATGCCACCTTCACCGACCTCCTAATACGGGTATGCCGAGCATCGCGACGACTCGGGCACATGAAATTATCACTGTTTTCCCTCCAGCGGGATCCACAAGATAGAGGATATCCGCAAGGTAGGTCAAGATAGGTCGCGGCCCGAAAAAGGCTCCTCTGCCGCGACAAAGAACGTGCATTTGGCCTGCAAATTTGCAGGCCAAATGCAGACGGCTAGACGAGTTCGCAGCCATGGTGGCGGAAGATCGCCGAAGCGATCCGCCTAGCCGGTCAACCCGCCATCCACGGTCAATACCTGACCGGTCACGTAAGCGGCAGCGGGGCTGGCAAGGAATGCGACCGCCGCGGCCACTTCTTCAGGCCGTCCCAACCGCTTCGCCGGGATCCTTTTCTTCGCCTCTTCAATCACAATCGGTCCCAGCACCGCGGTCATTTCACTTTCAATAAACCCCGGAGCCACGGCATTGACCGTCACTTTCCGACCGGCCAGTTCGCGACTGAGGCTGTGCGTCATACCGATGAGACCGGCTTTGGATGCCGAGTAATTCGTCTGGCCGGGATTGCCGATCAACCCCGATACGCTGGCGATATTGATAATGCGGCCGTAGCGGGCTCGCATCATGTGTCGCGACGCGGCGCGTGAAAACAAGAACGCGCCCCGCAGGTTCGTGTTGATCACTTCATCCCATTCGTCGTCGCTCATCCGCGGCAACAGCGTATCGCGCGTCACACCGGCGTTGTTCACGAGAATGTCAAGCTTGCCCCACTTGTCGGCAACACCATCTACAACGCCCTCGACGCTCTCCCGCGACTTCACATCGCATGGAAATGCCTCGGCCACGCCTCCGGCCGCAGTGATCTCGGCCACGGTGCCGGCAAGCTTGTCCGCGTTGCGTGCCACGCACGCGACTTTGGCACCCTGCTTTGCCAACGCGACGGCCATCGCCTTGCCCAACCCCTGCGAGGCTCCCGTCACGATCGCCACCTGACCTTGCAGATCGACCCGCAAGCCGAGATCCGACGACGGTTCATTTGCTGCATCACTCATCGGTTTGTCCTTTAACAGGTTTGTCCTGTAACCGCTCTGTCATTGAACAGGCTTGTCATTGAAGAGGGTTGTAATAAATACCGTGCACTAGAAATACGGTGCCCTACAAATACAGTGCCCTTGGGAACCTTTTTGCCGTGCGATCGAACCATTCCTGGACCGTCGCCGGCTGCCTCGTTTTCTGCGCGTATTCGCGTCGATACCACTGCCTGAAACCGACTCGACTTTCGCTCGCCCCTGATCAACGGGATGGCTTAGGCCGAGACATTTTCGATTTTAAGCTTTCGGTCGACTCGCTTGAGAAGACCGGCGAGCACACGACCTGCGCCGATTTCACAGAATTCGCCGCAGCCGTCCGCAATCATCCACCGCAAGGAGTCTTCCCACAGCACGGGCGAAACCACTTGTTTCACCAGCAATTCCCGAATTTCGTTGGGGTCGGTGTGCGGTTTGGCATCGACATTGGAGACGACCGGAATGCGAGCCGCCTGCATCGGGATTTGCTCCAGCGCCGCGCGAAGTTTGTCGACCGCACTTTGCATGAGCGGCGTATGAAAGGCGCCGGCAACCGCCAGGCGAATCGCTTTCATCGCCCCCGCCGCCGGGGCCGCCTCGTAAATCCGGTCGCACGCAGCCCGTGAACCCGAAACAACGATATTTCCCGGGCATAGCATGTTCGCGACCTGCAGCACCTCACCGGGAAGCCGATGCTGATCGCAAAGCGATTCAATTTGCGGCCGTTCCAGTCCCAGGATGCTCACCATCCCGCTCGGCGCCGCATCGGATGCCGCCTGCATCGCCTCGCCGCGAATCTGAACCAGTCGCAAGCCGTCCTCGAAACGGAAAACGCCGGCAAACGCGAGCGCCGTGTACTCGCCCAGACTCAGCCCCGCCGTGATATCGCACTGAGCGATCCGATCGGGCCGTTCCTGCTGTAACGACGCCAAAGCCGCCATGCTGGAGACATACAACGCAGGCTGGCTGTGCACGGTCGAGTCCAACGACTCCGCAGGGCCTTCGAAACAGATCTTGGCCAGATCATAA
>JBJOLO010000459.1:0-4049 GCA_046045565.1 Planctomycetota bacterium
TGCACGCGAGAAGCAACAATTCATCGCCCTTGGGTCGCCTGGCGCAGTACCGCCGGAGGAGCTCGCGAGTTACGAAATCGGCTGGAAGCAGTCTTTCCGCGATGGCCGATTCATCCTCAACTCGGCCTTCTACTACGGCGACTGGACGAACAAAAAAATCCGCCAAGTCGTATCGGTGAACTTCACCTGCGGCGATTTCCCGCAGGCGATCGGCACGGTGGGTTGCCGGTCGCAATTGGGCGAGGGCGCCCAGGGTGAGCCAGCGCGTAATCCCAACGGAACGCCGGTGTTCAGCAACCAGAACGTCGTCTCGGCGTATGACGCCAAGATCTGGGGAGCGGAGTTCGAGTGGACTGCCGTTCCGACGGACAAACTGCGTCTTGGCGGTGCGCTGACGTGGGCGAAGAGCGAGATGAAGAACGGCATTTACAACACGATCAGTCAGATCGCCGGAACGAACAACATCAAGGGTAAGTCGAATCCTAGGTTCCCGGAATGGTCCGGCTCCATCAACGGTGAATACACCTCCGCGCTGAATGATAAGTGGGACTGGTTCGCGCGCGGTGATGCAGCCTATTTTGGTAAGACTTACGTCGATCTCGACAATCTCGCGCAGTGCAAGGCTTACACGGTTGCCAACGCCGGCTTAGGGGCGACCAATGGCAGCACGCGAGTGGAGCTCTTCGTCCGTAATCTCTTTGATGATGACAGCTGGGCGGCTTGCGCGCGCTTCTTGGAATTCGACTTGCCGCAAGACAGTGCCGGCAACCCGAATACATACATGACCGTGATCGTCGCGCCGCAGTTGAAGCGGCAGATTGGAGTCCGCGCGTCGTACAAGTTCTAGTCAAGACACGGTACGGGGCTTCCAGTGCGTCGCGAGTATGTCGCGCTGGATCGCCCCGGAGTCTCGTCAGCAGCAACTATGACTAAGCAATGAGCTACAAAAAAATCGCGGCCCTGCTAGTTGGTGCTTGCATCGTTGCTAGCGGAATCTGGTTTGCGAGTCTTGATCGGGAGACACGCGGACTTATTGCCGCACTGCCGACCAACTCGGATGTTCTGTCGTGGGATAGTGCGCAGCGCGAGGCGGCTTTTCGGGCGATGGATCGCATGCCGCTTCTCGCCAAGTCTTCGATCATCAGCGCCGCGCCGTCGCCGCTCGATTTGCCCGCCGGCGCGCCACTCGAAATTCCCGGAATCGACGCTTACATGAAGAGCCAGCAGACTGCGGGGCTCGTGATCCTTCAGGATGGCAAACTGCGTCTGGAGCGCTACGGCCTGGATTTCGATGCAAGAGGCCGCTGGACCAGTTTTTCGGTCGCCAAATCTTTTACTTCGACGCTCGTGGGAGCGGCGATCCAGGACGGCCACATCGAAAGCCTCGATGACAAGGTCAGCCGATACATCCCCGATCTTCGAGGATCGGTGTACGACGATGTGAGCGTGCGTCAGCTCCTGACCATGAGTTCAGGAGTGAAGTGGAATGAGGACTACGAAGATCCGAACGCAGACGTCGCCAAGTTCAACACGGCGACTCCTGATCCAGGTGTCGACGCCACGGTCAGTTACATGCGCAGGCTGGCGCGCGCCCATCCAGCGGGAGAGGTGTGGCACTACAACACCGGCGAGACCAATCTCATCGGTGTCCTCGTTTCTTCGGCAACGGGCAAGCCGCTCGCAAGTTACCTCGAAGAGAAAATTTGGCATCCCGCAGGTATGGAAGCCACGGCAACTTGGCTGCAGGGTCGGACGGGTCATGAGATCGCGGGATGTTGCCTTCAAGCATCCACTCGAGACTTCGCGCGCTTCGGGCTGTTCGTGCTCGCCAACGGCAATGTTTCGGGACAGCAGGTTGTCCCCGCAGACTGGTTCGCCTCGGCAACGCGCAAACAAAAAGATATAGGTTCACCGGGCCGCGGGTACGGCTTTCAGTGGTGGACCTACGATGATGGCGCGGTCGCCGCGCAGGGCATATTCGGCCAGGGAATATTCATCGATCCATCGAGACGACTCGTCATCGCGAGCAACTCCAACTGGTCGCGCGCGAATCTCGGTCCGGAACCGAAGGCGCGCGAGGCTTTCTACGCACAGGTTCGTGCGCTCATCGACGCCGGTATGTAAGCCTGCGCCGACTTACCAGTTTACGTTCTTCGGATCATTGAGCCACTGACCCGCTTCGCGAAGGTCCGAAGGCAGTTTGGCCGCGAACTTGTTGGGCGGATATTTACGCACGTACTGCGCGTAAACGGGCCCGTAGAGTTCCCAAGCGAAGTCAGGTAGACGATGGGTCGAGCGAAAGCTGCGGATCGGAATTGTGGCGGCTACCAACTGCTCGAACTCGTTGCGCGCCATGGCGATGGGCGTTCCCGCTGGATCGTAGATCGCGCTGCCACCGGCTCCGCCCGGCTCTTCGAAGAATTGATTTCCCGGCGATACGGCGTTGTTGCACACGGCGGTGTACACGCGGTTAAAGACGGAGTTCATTTGCATATCGGCAGGAATAAAACTACCGGTCGCCGTCCGCAGGAAGATTTCTCCGCCCTTGATCGCCATTGCCCGAAACAACTCAGGCTCGCGTTGCATCGCGCCGGTGCAGATATTGCCAAGTGGAGTTCTAGTGACGGGAACCACGGCGTCAGCTCCGTACATCTCGATGTAGCGGTCGAGGCAGTTGTAGATCGTGCTTGTCATGAGTTCGATCGGCGCTTGACCGATTCGGAATACGCCCATGATGTTGCGGACCTTCCAGTGCTTGTCGAGGATCTTGCCGTCGGGTCCAATGATCGTGGTGATCGACAACACGTGATCCGGCCAGTCTTTATCGCGCGCATAGGATCCGAAGACGATGTAGCACCCGTATTTCTTTGCCGCTTTGCCAAGTTCCTCGGTTTCGGGGCCAGGCAGATCGATGGAAAGACGCAAAATATCTTTTCGGTTCCAGTCGTAGCTAAATCCGGTGATAGGAAACTCGTGAAATAGCAGGATGTCGGAAGGCGGGTTCCATTCTTGCGCGTTGGTGATGAGTTTGAGCATGTGATCGAGATTTTCGCGACGCCCTTTTTCAGGTTCCGCCGGATCCACGGGTCTGACCCGTGTCTGCATCACGCCGAGGCGAATGCTGTCTTTGACGAGCGGTACGGTGGCGTAGTTTCCATCCTGCCGAACGGATAGTGTGTCCGTGCCTTTCACGGTTGCCGCCATGGAGGAAGGAGCGCCGCTGCCGAGCGCCATCCCCAATCCGAGCGCACCTGCAGCACCGCTCTGCAAAAAACCTCGACGGCTCAATTCTTCAGTGAGCGTCGTCGTTCCGTCGGGAGTCCCGATACGTTTTTTTTGACTCATGCTGTTTCATCTCCCGCATTCAGGTGAGCGACCCCAATAACGATAATTTGCAGCGGTAGTGCTCAACAAGCGACGGTTCGATTATCTAAATAGCAATCTTTTGCACGGACAATCTTTTTGCATGGATTATGAGCGGCTCTGTTCCTCGCGATTGACTCCACGAAGTTTTGGAGTTACCCATTGACACTGGAGATTGAGAAACGAAAAGGACGGGAGGGGCTCTTCGTGAAAACTATTCGCCCAACAGTTTTACTTGCCGGGGCGTTGTTGGCGGCCGTGACAGCAGGAAGTGTCGTCGGGACCCACGGGCTCGCATACGCCGGCGAACAAGTTGGACCGCCGCCGGGCGGTCCGCCGACGGGGCCCAAGCCTCCGGCGGGCCCGCCGACGGGTGGTTTCCCACCAGGGTCGCCGCCGCCGGGATCGCCGCCAACCGATAAACCACCCACCGGTGGCTTCCCACCGGGATCACCACCGCCGGGTTCACCGCCACCGGGTTCACCGCCACCGGGTTCACCACCTTCGGGTGGCCCGCCGACTGGAGGCTTCCCACCGGGATCACCCCCGCCAGGTTCACCGCCACCGGGTTCACCACCTTCGGGTGGCCCGCCGACGGGTGGTTTCCCACCGGGATCGCCGCCGCCGGGCGGCCCGCCGACTGGAGGGTTCCCGCCGGGGTCGCCGCCGCCGGGATCGCCACCGCC
>JBJOLO010000481.1:0-12135 GCA_046045565.1 Planctomycetota bacterium
ATTGGATGCTACCAACTTGGACTGCTCCGGTGTTCGCTTGTCGCCTGCCGTCTGAAATGCCGATCGCAACGACTCCCGTTGATCCTCGGGAAACTTCATCAGTTCCTTATCAAACGCTTCAGCAACATACTTCGCCGACTTCGCATCGTGCGCCTTTTGTAATTCTTGTGCTTCCGCCTCCACGGCCGCAGCCTTCGCCCGGTCCGCGTCGGTGTACAGCGAAACCAGTCGTTGATTGGGTCGTCGCCAGTGGGCCGCATCAAACGCCGGCTCAAACACCGCACGCAAACGGAAATAATCCACCTGTGGAATCGGATCATATTTGTGATCGTGACACTGAGCGCAACCAACGGTTAGTCCCATCAGCGAAGATCCGAAGATCTTCAACGCATCGGCAACAACCTGATTCACCACCAACGGATCCTCGCCGCCGGCCGCCGTACCATCCACTCCCATCCTCAGGAATCCCGTCGCGGCTAGCAGCTCGATTTGCTCAGCGCCAAGGTTGTTCCACGGCTGCGGAACCAGTTCGTCGCCCGCCAGCTGCTCGGTTACAAATCGATTGAAAGGCTTGTCGGCGTTCAATGCTCGAATCACATAGTCGCGGTATTTGTACGCGAACGGGCGCAGGCTATCATCCCCGCCGTTGCCCTCGGAATCGGCATAGCCGACGACATCCAACCAGTGACGACCCCAATGTTCGCCATAGCGTGGCGAGTCGAGCAATCGCTGAATCATCGATTCGTAGGCCCGCTCGGATGCATCGCTCACAAACTGGTCGATTTCCGCCTGCGACGGCGGCAAGCCCGTGAGGTCGAACGACGCGCGTCGAATCAACGTAACGCGATCCGCATCGGCAGCGAACGACAAACCACGCTCTTCCAGTTTCGCGAGAATGAACGCATCGACCGGCGTGCGGACGCGATTGGCCTGCTTCACCTGCGGCGGATCGACTCGACGAATCGGTTGGTAGGCCCAGTGAGCACGCTCTTCCGGCGTGATATCGATACCCGGCGGCAAACTGGCTGGTTCCTCGCGCAATGTGACCGCGCCCGCATCAATCCAGCGCTCGATGATCGCGATCTGATCAGCCGGCACCTTCTTTTCCCCTGGCGGCATCTCGCCCTTCTTGAGTCGCTGGACAAGAAGGCTGTCTGCGCTGTGTCCGACCACAATCGCCGCACCGCTGTCGCCACCTTTTTCAATCAAATGCCGAAGTCGCAAGTCGAGCTGCGATTCAGGTTTCTCCTCCGCACCATGGCAGCCAAAACACCACGTCTTCAGAATCGGACGCACATCCTTCTCGAAAGTAACCGAGCGATCCGCTGCCCCCGGCTCCGCGCTCCAAGCTGGTAGTGAAAGGCCCAACGCGATCAGCATGATCGCGATCATGCGGACAACCATGCCGACTCGCAATCGACAACTCGCCCCTCGTCGAATATCGACCCTTGTGCGACCGTCTCTCGCCGGTTTGATGTGCGAACGCGTGGCGGCAAGGCGCATCAGGACTCCCTAATTGAGGGTGAGCTATTGTGGCAGGATAGCGTGGTGGGGGTGGAGGTGGGGCAAGTCGTGCCGCGCAGACTCGAATCGGCTCAGGATCGATCGGATACGAATCTTTGCGAAACTCTCATCGGATCGCAGATTCGTTTTTTTCCGGGCTCGCTTGAACCTTTCGCACAACAAAAGTTCCTACGCAGTACGAGGTCTCATTTTACGTTGCAACGTTTCGACGATGCAATCCTGTTTCACTATACTTGCGCTACTCTCCTCCGATTTCGCACCGCCATGATCGCGAGCGGATTGTTTCGTCCGTCCTTTGAGAAACTGCGATCGCGTTGCGCTTCAGGAGCAAGTCGAGATGCAGCATCATGCCGCAGGATTCTTTCCGCACGTCCGCGGACTATCTTCGTCACAGGGCATTATCCGAGCCACGCGTTTGCTGATTGCACGCGCACACAGGCGGTGACCAGTTCGCGAGGAACCAGCGTCGGCCAGTACGCCATGACCGGTCGCACGGGGCTTCGCGCGGTTGCATAGCCAGCCAATCCCGAGGGACCGCTCGTAATCAGCGGCGCAAATTCCTTGGTGAAACGCTCCACCGCTTCGCGACGTGGATCGCGGACCGTCACTCGCAACATCACTTCCTCGGCGTTAGAGCTTTGGGCAACATCAGGCTGCCTCGGCACCGCCGCTCCTGCGCCGAGCAGTTCGATATTCGCATGCGCGGGTCGCCACCCTGCTTTCGCCAAGCGTTCCAGGATCATCTCGCCGCAAGCTTGCGCTTTTTCCACCGCATCTTCGCCATAGACCAACAACTGGCCGGAACTGGTGTATCCGGCGCGATAGGCCAACGAAACCTTGTAGTTTCGCGGTGCAGCTGCGCCGCAAGCCCCAGTCACGCGGACGCGATCGTTGCCAAGATCAGCCACTTCCACGGATGTGAAATCAACATCCACGTCGGGCGTGAGATAGTGACGCGGGTCCCCGATTTCGTAAATCAGCTGTTCGATCACACTGCGTCGATCGACCACGCCGCCGGTTCCGGCGGGCTTGGTGATCACTGTCTGGCCATCGCTTTCGATTTCGGCGATCGGATAACCCACATCAGCCAGCCGCATCTCGCGCCAGCGATTGGAATAGGCCCCGGTTACCTGCGCACCGCATTCGATCAAGTGTCCCGCCACACTTGCGGCTGCGAGTTTATCCCAATCGGTCCAGGACCAGCCGAACCGATGCATCGTCGGTCCTACGGTCAACGAAGCATCTGCCACCCGTCCCGTAATCACAATACGTGCATCGCGTTGCAGCGCATCGGCGATCGGTTTGGCGCCCAGATACGCATTGGCGCTCACCACAGGCTCCGTGAGTTCCGAGAGCGGTTGTCCGGTGTCGAGATTGCGAAACTCGCAGCCCTGTTTTCGAAGGCCGTCGATTTCGTGCAGCAAATCATCGCCGGTGACCACACCCAATTGCAGATCGCCAAAACCGTGTTGCACCAGCAGTTTGCCGACAGCCCGTGCGCAGCCTTCCGGATTCATGCCGCCGCTGTTGGCGACGATATGCAATTGCGATTGCGAGGCCAACGAAGGACACAGGCTTTCGATGATATCGAGAAAGTCGGTGGCGTAACCCGCATTCGGATCTTTGGAGCGTTGATATGCAAGGATGGACAGAGTCAATTCCGCGAGGTGTTCAATCGTTAGGTAATCCACCTCGGCCGACTCAACCAAACGGCGAGGAGCGTCCAGGCTGTCTCCAAGAAATCCTGCGCCGTTAGCGATGCGAAGTGTCACGAGAGGTCCCTCGTCGAAGATGCCATTCCGCTCGTTTGGATCCGCCCGTTCACCGCGACGCACCCGGCTCGGACGACTTTAGACTGCGGATCCATTCCTCGAGCATCGCCACAGCTGCGGCATCCACGACGGCGGTCGCAAGCTGCGGCATCTGACCGGGACCGCGTTGCGAAACACGGCGGAGCAGTACCGATCGTTCGGGATCGCCCGGAGCCACCACGCGCGCTTGTTCAATGCCGAAGCGATGATGGAGCGGAGGTTCGAGCAGCTTGGTTTTCTCCAAGGGGACGGTGTAATCCAATTCCAGTTGGGCGTTTCCACCACCTGCAGAGACATGGCACTGGGCGCAATTGGCGTACAGATACGATCTCGCGCGACGATCCAAATCCTGTGACTTATCGTACGGATTCGCAAGTCTCGGATAGCGATCGGGGGCTACGGCGAGCAGCGTCGTCGACGGCGCGCCCCGCTGGTCGCGCGTGGCAGTCACCCCAACGAGATGCTCAGCGATTTCCGCTTCCTTCAAGCCCTGCTTCGCCAGATCCTCGCGAATGGCCGTCGTCACATCGGCCTGCCAATTCACGCGCAGCAGCCCGAGGTGTTCTAACACTTTCAGTTGATTATCGCGCACCTTGCCGTAGTCGTGATCGCGATTCATTTGAGCCGTCGAAAGCCCCAAAACAAAATTCGCCGCACGACTGTGGCACACCATGCACTCTGTGCGACTCGGGTAGTGCCAAGCCTGCGACTTCACACCCTGCGGATGCTCTTGCGTTCGCGGCACTTGAATTGTGTACTGGGCATCGAGTCCCTCGCGATCGACCAACACGGCCTCGGTCTGCTCGTCATTCCAGCGATATGAGTATCCGTCCCACTCGCCTTGTTGCCTCACCATGATCCGCGTTTCAATCCAACGCTTTGATTTCGGATCGCCGGCCCGCATCTCCAGCGCGAACGACTTGACGATCACGGTCTCATCGGGGAACGTCCAGCCGCGAGGCTGCGACACGTCGAGCGCCACCTGATCGATCACGCCTTCCGGTATACCAAACGCTCGCTCCTTATGTGCACCGTCGGACCAGAGCGGCGAGTTCACAGAATAAGGAATCATTCCCGGAGCCAGCACGTGATCGGGCACGGATTGAAAGAGGCCTGTTTGACTCAGCAGTCTGGGAAACTTGCTGGCCGCGTCGGACTCCACCGGATTGGGTTCCAACCGGTGCATGTTCCCTTTCGCCGCGTGATCGAGGATCAGCACCTCGCCATCGGAGTCCTCCGTAAAACCCGTAATATGAAACGGCGTATCGACCAACTCGCGATGCCAGAGAATCTTCTTGCCGTCGTGTCGCACACCCCATACTTTTCCGGTGGAGTGATCGCCGTAGATGTAGGCTCCGGCAAGCTCGGGAAATCGCTTCCCGTGGTAAACAACTCCACCGGTCAGCGAGCGAGCTTCGCTGTGCGGATGTTCGACCGTCGGTGCCACAGCGGGGGTCGGACCGAGTTTGCGATCGAGATAAAACGGATGGCTCCCTTCCATCACGCTCCAACCGTAATTCGCTCCCCGCTCGATCCGATACGCCTGTTCCCACAAATCCTGACCGTTGTTGCCGACCCATAGATCGCCTGTCTTCGCATCGACCGTCATGCGCCAGGGATTGCGTAAACCGTAGCACCACGTTTCCGGCCGAACTCCCTCTTGTCCGAAAAAAGGATTGTCTTTGGGCACGGAGTATTTCCGATCCTTGTCCGGATGATCAACATCGATCCGCAGCACCTTCGCAAGCAACAACGACATATTCTGACCGGTGAGATTCGTGTCCGAGTCGGATGTGCCATCGCCTGACGTGACGTACATCATTCCATCATGTCCAAACGCGATCGCCCCGCCATTATGTCCATCCGATTCCCATTCGATCACGATCTGTGCCGAATCCGCGGCAAACGCAGCCGTCTTCGGATCGATCGTGTATCGAATTACCTTCGTGGTTTTCCCTTTTGATCCCGGTGAGCCCGGACCATTGCAACCGATGTAGACGTAGCCGTTCTCCTTGAACTTCGGATGAAACGCGATCGAGTACGCCGTGGTGTCCGGGATCTCAAGTAGCTTTTCGTTTTCTTTCACCGCTTTCGCATTTTGCATTCGCACCAGTTGCGAGGGCGCGTACGGCGCCGGCTGCACAATCGCCAGCCACTGTTCGTGGCCGGGGATCAAACTGGCAGCGATCGGAAACACCAAGGGCGGGGCGTCGAATTTTGGACTCGTGCGATACGGAAGTGGCGGCTCGGGAGAACCGACAACGCGCGATGTCGTCAGCGGCAATCGCTCGGGAATTCCTCGCTGTGCGTTTTTCTTCGGCGGGCCGACAAAACGCAACGATGCGTAATCTTCGTACTGGTGGAAATTGGGATAGGGCTGCGAACTTGTTGGGGCGCACCACGACAACTCGGGGCCCTCGAAATCAACCGAGTAGTCATAGCGGCAGAGGACGAATTTCCATGTCTCATCGATGGCCGGTCTGCCACCGGTGCGGAGAAAGTCACTCCATGGAATACGGCCCTCGACCGACCACCCCTGATCTTTGTCTTTCCATTGATTCAGCGTGCCGCGGAGAGCAACTTTCGACTCCAGATGGAATGCGTCTGCCTTCGCGAACCGGCGCGTACCCCCGGCCCCGCGCCGAGGCAAAAACATGTCGAATACCGTGTTCGCGGCGCTGACCTGAAACTCGTAGTAGCCGGATTTGTCGTCCGACGGCTTGAAGAACAACTCGAAAACGTCGTTGTCCCAAGTCACGCCGTCATGCTCCTCGACATCAGCGTACAGATCGGCATCGTCCATGTCGCCGAAGAAATAGAGATACTCGTTGTCCCATAACAAGCGGGCACGCGTTGCGGTCTTCGCATCGCGCGCTTTCTCGCCCAGCCACGGCAGGCGGAACGAGGAGATCACCTGAGCCGACTGCCAGATGGCCTCGTCCGCTTTCCCGTCAATCATTGGCGGTTCGGTCGCGTAACGACATTCAAATAGTCCGGGCGCGTCCGGCTTGGTCTCTTTTTCCTTCGCCGCCACCTGATTCTGCACTTGCCCATTTGCGGCGAGTATCACTTGCATCGCGAGCACTGCGACGAGAGCGGTCCGGAGCATGGACGGAAAACGTTTTGAATCGCTGGCAAACATGGCTGTTCCTAGACTGTTTCTTTGCGACTATTTCGTTGCGACTATTTCGTTGAGACGATTCACTTGGGACTACATCTGAGGACGGCACTTGTGGACGGCAAGGATGGACGACGCTGGGGGTGCTAGACCTGAAAGACTCCCACTCGATACGGTTCCTCACTGGCTGACCGCGTGGACAGTTCCAAAGCGGAAACAAGAAAACTGCGCGTTTGATCCGGATCGATAATCGCATCGACCCAACCGCGAGCTGCCCCGTAGCGCACATCCATTTGGCGTTCGTAATCCGACTTGATTCGATCACGCAGCTTCGCGAGTTCCTCGGCGTCCGCGGCGTGTCCTTGTCGCTGCAGGCTTGCGACGTGAATATCGAGCAATGTCGAGGTGGCCTGTTCGGCTCCCATCACAGCGCATCGAGCATTGGGCCACGCCGCGATCAGTCGCGGATCGAACGCCTTGCCGCACAACGCATAATTTCCCGCGCCAAACGATCCACCGGTGATCACCGTGATTTTCGGGACGCGGCTGTTGCTCAGCGCATTCACCAGTTTTGCCCCGGCTTTGATAATTCCCGCCCGTTCACTCTCCCGCCCGACCATGAAGCCGTTGACGTCTTGCAGGAAGATGATCGGCAGCCAGTCTTGATTGCAGTTCATGACGAACCGCGCCGCTTTTTCCGCACTATCGACATACATGACGCCGCCGAATTGAAACTCGCCTTTGGCCGAACGGATGCGATGATGCTGATTGGCAACGATCCCGACGGGAAATCCTCCGATTCTCGCCGTGCCGCAGACCACCGTCTGACCGAATTCCGCCTTGTATTCGTCGAACGTGCCGCCATCGACGATCGTTTCGAGAACCTGCCGAACCTCATAGTCTTTGCGCGGATCCGGATCGACCAGCGAATAAATCTCGTTCTCACGACGGGAAGGCGGCGTGCTCTCGCGCCGCGCGAAGGGATGAGGCGGCGTGACAGGGTCGGCTGCGGAAAGCGCTGCGAGACGCCGAAGTCGAGCCAGACACTCGTCGTCATTTTTTTCGTGATAGTCGATGGTGCCGCTGATCGAGGCGTGCATGGTCGCGCCGCCGAGTTCTTCGCTCGACACTTCCTGGCCAATGGCACTTTTCACCAGCGCCGGCCCGGCCAGGTAGAGTCCCGAACCTTCGGTCATTAGCAGTTTGTCGCACAGAACCGGCAAGTATCCGCCACCTGCGACACAGTTGCCCATGATCGCGGCCATTTGCGGAATACCGGCGGCGGAGATTACGGCATTGTTGCGAAAGATCCGTCCAAAATCGTCCTCGTCCGGAAACACATCCTCTTGCAACGGCAGGAACACGCCAGCCGAGTCGACCAGATAGATGAGCGGCAAGCGGTTCACGAATGCGATTCGCTGAGCCCGCAACACCTTCTTCGCCGTGGCAGGGAAAAACGCACCCGCCTTCACCGTCGCATCATTGGCAACGATCATCTGTTTGCGACCGGCCACGGTTCCCACGCCGGTCACCACGCCTGCAGCCGGGGCACCGCCCCACTCCTGATACATGCCGGACGCCGACCACAAGCCGATCTCAAACAGTTCCGTCTGCGGATCGATCAGTTTCGCAATCCGCTCCCGCGCCGTAAGCCGCCCCTTCGCATGCTGACGCTCGACCGATTTCGGTCCGCCGCCGCCCCGGATCGTCTCCGCTTCCCGTTCGAATTGCAGCGCCAATTCTCTCAGGTTCATAGTTCTCTCAGATTTCTGACTTTCTCGAGAACACCAACCGATCTGATTTGCATCCGAGCGGTCTTCCGGACCTTGGGTTCCCTCGCATGTTGAGCCTCCAAGCATACTCGACCAAGGACCCTCCTGCACACCAGGCGGCCCACCTCCCGTTGTACCGGACCAGCCCGTGTGTCACCCTGTCCATGACCGCATGGACCGAGAGGCATTCACGAATGTTTCCCTCGTTTTGCTGCAGTTTACCGGCGACTTCGCGACATTTTCTTGAAGTTGATGGGACGACGGAATCGATGCTTTGGAGGTCCAGGGAAAGATCAGCCGTTCGCTTCGTAAAGCCCAAGTGAACGTCCGCATGATCTGTGCACTTCAACTCCTTTCATCACGAGCCAGCATGCACATCGAATCCAGCCGCCAATGGCGCCTTCGCACGCGCACCTTGCACTTCACGCGTCTTCCGTGCCTGATGGGCATCGTGAATGTCACGCCCGACAGTTTTTCCGACGGGGGAAAGTTCGCCACGCAGGAATCGGCAGTCGACCAGGCGCTCCGGTTGGCCGCGCAAGGCGCAGACATTCTGGATATCGGCGGCGAGAGCACGCGTCCGTACTCCACCCCCGTCACCGAGGACGAAGAACTGCGACGTGTGATCCCCGTTGTTCAAGCGCTCGCGGAAAAAACCAAGGTCCCCATCTCGGTCGACACATCCAAAGCCCGCGTTGCTTCTGAGGCTATCGCGGCTGGCGCGGAGATCATCAATGACGTCACAGGATTGACCGGTGATCCGCAGATGATGACGATCGCTCGCGAGTCGGGAGCGGGCATCTGTGCGATGCACATGCAGGGTACGCCGCAGACGATGCAAGATCATCCGCATTACGAAGATGTCGTCGACGAAATCGCCGACTACTTGCGAGCGCGCCGCGACGCGCTCGAAGCCGAAGGTATTTTGCGCGACCGAATCTGCCTCGACCCGGGCATCGGCTTCGGCAAGACCCACGAGCACAACCTCGAACTGCTCGTACACTGCCACCGATTCCACGCACTCGGCTGCCCGCTGCTGGTCGGTCATTCCCGCAAAGGGTTCATCGCCAAGATCATCGGCGACAAAGAACGGGATCGGACAGCAGGGACGATCGGCGTCGCCTTGGCTCTGGCGCGGCAACAGGTGCAGGTCATCCGGGTACACGACGTGCAACCGGTGCGAGACGCACTCTTGTTGTTCGCAGCCAGCGGCGGCATCGACGACGCCTAGCGAGGGTCGCTCGACACCAACGCTACTGGTCGCGAAACTTCTTGTGACAGTCGGTGCAAGATCGCTGCAACTGGCCAAGAACGCGTGTTATCGACTCGCGGCGATTCTGTTTCGATGCGTCTTCCAACTGATTCACCAACTGCGCTGTTTCGAGCAATCCTGTTTTCACTTCCGCCGGTCGATCGCTGACGTCATGACGTGCCGATTCCAGCAATTCCTCGCGCAACAGCGGCAGGTTCTCCGCGAAGACACTCGTGGTCCGCGTCGCAGACGCATCGCGTTGCTTCTCGGCCTCAACTATTTTTTCGAAGTATCGATCGACCGCCGCCATGCTGCTCGCCAACGATCGCTCTTCCACCACTGAACGTAACTCCGGCAACTTCGCCTTCGCGTCGGGCTGGCGAAACTTCGCGACATCACGCCACAGACCGGCGTATTGCTTGCCGGTCCCCGCCTTTTCCAAGAACTGCTTGGCCTGCTCGACAGTAAAGTCACTCGATGCAAGGCACGCAATCGCTGCTGCCGCCGGCCCTCGATGTCGACCGTGATGACAATGCACAAAAACAGGTCCGTCGATCTCGCGCATCACACGGATCAGCGATCCCTGAGCATTCGTCGATATCCCGTCATATCCCATCGGCACATGCACGTAACGGAGACCGTACTTCTTCGCCAATTCCACGTTAGGTCTGGCCGCGTCCACGCTGACGATCGCCACCACGCCCATTTCCTTGAGCTTCTCAAAACTGGCTTCGGCCGTTGGTTCTCCGCCCGAATAAATACGTTTGCCGAGTTTGAACATATTCTCGATGCCGGCACTTGTGCCAAGCGGCTCAATCGCGGTCGAGGCATCTGCTCGGTCCTGGGCCGACAGACTCGCGGCAACGGAGAAACTCAGCATCGACATCAGCACGACAGTCGCACCAGTCACAGACAACGACGAGTAACGACGCGTGCGGCTCGCACCGAAACAGCTGGGGTGTGCAAACTCACCACGGCCGTCCACACGAATGTGACGGAAGACGCGGGCACGTCCGACCTCCACCTTGGTCACGATCGCGAACCTTTCGTGAGGTATTGTTTCGCAATCTTGACGGCCACTGTTCCAATCGCATAGTAACCGACCGAAATCTCGGCAACGTGCGTGAGAATATCGTACGCCTTCCACCGATCCCAACCGTAATCGGCTTCCATCCATTGGATGAGCCGGGCAAACCCTTCGGCTGTGGCACGCTCCATCGGGCAACCGGTCGTCACCGTCATGATCTCGGTAGGTGACTCGATGCGTGGGCAAAGAATCTTTCGGCCTTGGATCAGATCAACGGTGATGACCGTCTCTGCCGGCATCTCCAATCCGGACGCAGAGAGCTCGCCATGTCCCATCGCAGCGTGTGCATCACCGAGGTAGAGATACGCGCCGTCGACATACACCGGCAGAAAGATCGTGTTGCCGGGACACGTTTCGATGATATCCATATTACCACCGTGCGGTCCTGCCGGACCGGTGGTTGGCACACCGGTGTCCGGTGCTGTCCCGATGCAGCCAAGCATCGGCCGGTAGGGAATCGTGAGTTCATCGCTCCAATAAATCAATCCGTCACGGATCGGGCAAATGTGCGTGCCGTGCGGACAATCGGTCCCTAACCACTCGCTGAGTTGACGCGGATCGCTGGTGCGCGTCGCACATTGGCCGAGGCTTGGCTTGATTTCGCGAATGTGAACCGCCAGTGAATCACCGGGCTTCGCGCCTTGAACATAGATCGGGCCTGTCTGCGGATTTCCGTATGGCCGCTTCGTCTTGTCACGACGATCCTCATTGGTGCGAATCTGGCCTGAAAAGGCATCTTCGGATTCGACCAGAATCGTTTCGCCCGGCTCGATCGTGATGCGAGGCGGATTGTGTCGACTGAATTCGTAGTACAGTGGTCCGATCGGCAATCGCTTCATGGCGGGTCTCCTCGACCACAACCTTGCTACAATTGGCCGCATGAGTCAAGCCGCCTCGCACAGAACGCTCAGACCTTGGCAGCTATCCCTGCGAGAATTGCTCGTGTTGACCTTGGCCGTTTCCATGGTGATTGGCTTGAGTGTGCGCATCACGCAGCACTACACCATCGAATTCCTCTGTAGGCATTTGCCTGAAAGTGACTCCGACTTGGAGCAATGGGCCCGCACACAACCGGGAGTCCGCAGCGTGCAACTCGAGCGCACCGATCGCATCACCCTTCGATTCGACCAGGAAGGCACCCTGGGAAACCTCCAACCGCTCGGTCGACCGCCACTCGAAGAATTCGGCTACGATCGAGTCGACTCCATCCATTGGACCGTGGTGTCGAGTTCCCTGCTGACCGCTTGGATTGCGAGGACGTACGCGTTCCTTCGTCACACGTGGTGGATCGTCTTGCCGCTGGCTGCCGCTTCTTGGTTCGCTGGGCGAATCCGTCAAACACACGGTTCGATGGCAGGCCCGAGCGAAATCAGGCAGACTTGAACTTCTGCAATGCGTGACAGGAGGGATCGACGAGTCCGCGATTGCCGCCGGCGGACATGACAACCTCGGCAACATAAATCGCACCTTGCGAGTCGATGCAGATGTCGTGCGGTGCGAAGAAATCGCCAGGCGCGGTCGGGTTGTCTCCGCCTCCCCAGCGCACTAGGAGTTTTCCCTTGCGATCGAAC
>JBJOLO010000514.1:0-6606 GCA_046045565.1 Planctomycetota bacterium
CCGCCGCCGAGTCCCACGACACTTTTGATCAATTCGTGAAGTTCCTCGCGGCGAGCAACGCGAAGCTCAAGCGGACGATTGGTCCGCATGCGAATCTCATCTAGGCTATCGATGTCGCACGTTTCGCTGATCGCCACGAGCAGTTTTGATTCGTGGAATCCGTAGGGAAGCACTTGCCGACGAGAGATGTCGCGAGCGGGCAAGAGCGATACCGCGTTAGGATCCAACGTGATGGCACGGAGGTCGATGACTGGAAGGCCAAGTTTTTCAGCGAAGTGGCGAGCCTCGTCGCTCACCGAACTGCTCGCTCGTATTGCCGACGACTCCAGGCCGGGACGACTCGAATCGATGGTGTCGATTATCTTCGCGGAAACCGCGAGCGAGCGTTCATCGGCAATGGCGGAAACGGGATTCATTTTGGCCTGCTTCGGATGGCGAATCGCGGCGAAAAAACACGAAAAGCTATTCAATCATCAATATTATAGCGTTCCCTGGGTATCTATGTAGAAAAACACGCTGTCGACGACGGATCGCCGACAGCGTGTCTATGGGTTGTCATGTTATCCGATGAACGAACGTTAGTTCGGAACGCCATCCACTAAGATCTCTTCGAAACGTTTCAGTCGAATGCCTCCAGCAGATCCGGTTGCAGGGATGATGACGTCGTTGTCGATTGCTACGCCTTTATAAACACCCGTATGCCCGTTGGGGATGATCAGTTCCGGGTGATCGAATGGTGGCTTCTGATACTCGACGCGTGGATCGGTTAGCGTCTTCAGGAAATCGACGACACTCCCCATCAACGTCGGATTGCCCACGATATCGACAATCACGGCGATGTCAGGATCCAGCGTCGCGATATTCGTTTCATTGAAATCGCCGCCTCGAGCGTAAAACTCGACTACCTGCATGAGCGTTGCTTGACCACCGTTATGGAAATACGGACCAGTCAAATCAATATTGCGCAAAGTCGGTGTCTTAAACGCTCCGGCAACGGCAACGGCCTCGCTTTTTTGTACCTTGTTCGGATCACCGATGTCCTGACCCTGCTGGCGTCGGATGGTGTACGAGAAGGGCCCGAACGGTCCGTTTGCACCGACACCCAAATCTTCCTTGGTGGGACGCACGCCGATGTTATAAAAACCACCGTCGTAAACCGCTTGCTTTCCGTTGCCCATCACCATGCGTTCGATCAACTTCACATTCGTGCCACCGATCGGCCGAAGTTGGCTCACGGTACCGCCGGCGAATTCGGGTCCCGCATGGCAGGCGATGCAGCGACCCTGGTTCAAGAAGATTTCCAAACCCTGCTTTGCGCTGTTGGAAATCGCCGAGCTGTTGCCCTTTGCGAAGCGGTCATAAGGCGTGTCATCCGAAACGAGCGTCGCCTCATAGGCCTGAATCGCCAAGCCCCAGAATAGCGAGAAATTCGCTTCCATTTGCGTAAATTGTCCGTCAACCGATGTCGGGGCACTCCACCAAACCGGCTGAAAAGCTTGTTGAATCATCGACTGATACGTCACCGAAGGCATCAGCCCTTTCGCTTTCGAATTAGCCATTTTACCTAACAGGCTGTCGGTGGAGTCGACCTTCTGCAAAGCGAGCGGGGTTAGCGACAACATCTTGCGCCCAAGCAGCGGGAAGGTTCGGCCGTTCCACGACATCTCGACGCTGTTGTTCGGCGGTCCTACTGCTTGTGATGCAAGGGACCCATTGTCGATCAGGATGGCAACTTGGCTGGCAACCGACCCGTCGTAACGCCAAACACGAGCCGACTTGTCGGTATCGCCGAATGGATTCACGCCATTGAAGTAGCGATTCGCGCGACCGTCCCAGAATTGACGGTCGTTGTATACGGCATTGATCGCAGTCGGCGAATTGCGGCCCGTCACTTGGCGTGTATTGGCACCTTGGATGTTAAAAACCGAATCCGCGACAACGCTGAACAGGTCGATCGCACTTCCGGGCTTGATACCGAGGAAATCAGCTTTGATGACGCCTTGGGAGCCATTAATTTCGCTGGTGTCATAAAGCACCGTGCTGAATCGATCGCTTGGATCGGCCAATTTATGAAATGGATAATCGCCCGGCTTCATTTGATAGTTGGCACCGTGCCAGATGTTGCTAATGGGTGTTCCCGGGCCGTGCGGAGACAGCGTGTTCTTGGGACGCACGTCGGTGCCAGCATGCCAATGGCACGTCGCGCAGGCCGTCTTGCCGTCGCCACCGACTTGCATGTCCCAGAACAACATTTTGCCCAACGCTCGGGCCGCATTCACGTCGCGAACGTACGTCGCGAGATCAGGCGGGGTTGGGACCGGCACGGAACTCAATGGTCCAGGTGCACCCGTCAAGTCGAACACATTATCCGTCAGATTTGGCAAACGGTTGACCGGGATTCCCCCGATCGGGTCGGCACTCGCGTTAGTTGAAATGGCAAGCACGGCGAGCAACGCATGCAAACAAGCCCACGCACACGATTGGCGTGAAAAACTGGCCCACGAAACCAACATACGAAACGTTCCTTTCCTCGAACTCAGTGATGAAAATCAAGCTGTAAACATCACGACTGACCCTAGTTCGCCTGCGACGGATGCTCGTACACATCCATCCAGGCACCCCCTTGGCTCAGAAGTGTGGAGCACTACGCATGCCCAGCTGAAGCGCTGGGCGAGTAACTACGCACTAATTACGCCCGGAGCCCAGGCGAATCGTCAAACGACGCGTGCGGATCGCTGCGCGTGCATCTTTAGCAAAAGAATAGTCGCTAGGTTTGATTTGGCAACTTCGTCATCAAAATGTAATGTTCGTGTTGATTTTTCTATGGGTTTGTGACGAAACGCCTCACGCCAACGGGTGGTTATATCTATTGAATGGCGTCCGATTCGTAGCAATGGCAGCCATCAGAATGTCGACCTCACTAAGTGTCCGACGTCGCCTGAGGCTGCTGCAGTCGGAATAATCCGACGATTCTCGCTAATCGTTAGAGTCGCTGTTAAAGCTACATCCTGTCGCCGCCCGATGGACAACCTCTGCGGGAGTGTGGCTTTCGTTATTTCCTCGCGGGCCACTGCTAGCTTTAGGGATGGGGAGCCGGTTCTGAATCGACCGTTCACTGTGACACCTGCCTGGGTTGCCGTTGCCTGCGTAATGGGGGCTGCGCTCTGGGTGGGTGGTCCATCAACTTGGCGCGAGATCATCTGGGAACGCTTCCTCGGAGGTGCGTCCGCCGAATCGCTGCGTAGTGACGACGAGCCCGAACAAGATCGAAAGGACGAGCACTCGTACCGAGCGAGCAACTCGGATCGAGGACCGCGCTATGCCTCCGGATATCTCGAACAGGAATCTGCTCGATTCGAGGAGGATCAACATGACGGCAATGACGAGTCCCTTCTAAATCTGCGTCCGGGCAGGACTGCGAGGGCGAACTCAAGTCGTGATGCCCGTTACGCGTCACGGCGATCAGATGCCCGTGTCGTTCGAAGTGAGCCGTCGTATACCGACCAGGAAGCGGACCGCCCGGTTCGCCAGCATCGCGTGGCTTCACCGGAGCGGAGTCGCGGGGCGGCGCGGCGACCGGATGCGTTGCAAACCGGCTTCACGACGGAGGCCGCACGGCTTCCCGAACAGGAACCTCCACCCGTACCCCGGCAGGAGACGGAGCCGGAGGGAATCGTGCCAGCGAAGCGAACGGCAGAGCCAACTTCGCCGCTGCGACCGGCGACTGCCAACGAGCGCATCGTGCTGAACTTCCAAAATGCACCTTGGGAAGTGGTGCTCAAGCGATTTGCGGACGAAGCGGGGCTGGCGCTGCAGTGGGATGCGTTGCCTCCGAGTACGTTTTCTTACAACGATCCGCGCGGGCACACGCTGATCGAAGCAATCGATTTGTTCAATGGATTCTTGTATTCCAGCGGCTACTTATTGATTCGCAATCGCGATCTGCTCAGTGTTGTGAAATTCAGCCCCGAGTCGCCGATTCCGACGCAGATGCTGCCGTTGGTTTCGCCGTTCGATTTGAACAAGTACGGTCGCAATGAGTTTTTAAGTATTGAAGTGCCGCTCACGACGCTCGATCCCGTGACGGCCGCGAAAGAAGTGCAAGGGTTGCTTAGTCCGCAGGGACGAGTGATCCCGCTGTCGAGTGCGCAGCGCATTGTTGTCACCGATTTTGGCGGCAACCTGCAGCAGCTTTTTGAGATGCTATGGGAACAGGAAACCGATCCCGCCAATCAGCCGCAGCTGATTTTCCGTTTGAAGAATATTCCGGCCACCGAGGCTGCCAAGGCGATCAATGAATACCTTGTGGCGCAGCGACAGAACAGCTCCAGCATCACCTCCGCGATCACGTCGCGCGCCGCACTGGCGACCGGACAAGTCGGCGTGGCAGGCAATGCGGCCTCGAATTTCAACAGCGCGGATGCGGTCGTTGTCGCCGAACCCAAGACCAACAGTATTCTCGTGGGGGCGTCGAACCGCTATCTCGATCGCATTCGCGGGCTCATTCAAGAACTGGACAGCACCCCGCCTCAGGTTTTCATCCAAGCGCTGCTGGTCGAGGTCGATCTTGGCAACACCGACGAATTCGGTGTGGAACTGGGCGCTCAGGATTCCGTGCTCTTCGATCGCAGTGTCATCGACAACATCCTCACGGTGACAGAGACCACCTCCAACCCGGCCACCGGCATTGCGACTACCAATCAGACGATCGTGAGCCAGACAGCCGAACCAGGATTCAATTTCAACAACAAACCACTCGGGAATAACACGGCTATTCATCCATCGAAAGTCGGCAGTCAAGGTTTGGGAAATTTCGGACTGGGGCGCGTCAATGGCGACTTGGGCTACGGCGGACTGGTGCTTTCGGCGGGCTCGGAATCGGTGTCGGTGTTGCTGCGGGCGCTATCAACAAAGCGCAAGATCGACATCCTGAGCCGACCTCAGATTCGCACGCTCGACAGTCGCGAGGCCGAGATTCAAATCGGGCAGCAGGTACCGGTGGTCGATGGCGTGTCGCTCACGCCGGTCGGCAGCGCCAATCCGGTGATTCGACAGGATCAGGCAGGCATCATTTTGAAAGTCATGCCGCGGATCAGTCCGCTGGATGAAATCATGATCGAGGTGAAGGCCGAGAAGAGCGAGTTCCGCACCGCGCCCGGTTCCGGCATTCCCATTTTTACCGACGCCACCAACGGCAACGTCATCGAAGCACCGATCAAGGATGTTTCGAAGGTCAGCACGATGGTGAGTTGCATGGCGGGCCAGACGATTGTGCTCGGCGGCATGATCACGAAGGGCCACAGCACCGTGGAACGGAAAGTCCCGATCCTGGGCGACATTCCGGTGCTGGGCTGGTTGTTCCGATACGACAACGAGCAAATCCAACGAAAAGAGCTGCTGATTTTTTTGACGCCTCATGTGCTGCGAAACCCGTGTGTCTCCGATGAGCACTTGGAATTGGAGACCAGCCGCATGCATTTCCCCACCGAGGATGCTGCGCAAATCCACGGTCCCGACCCGGCTCCTCCGGAGCCGATTCAGCCTCGTGGAATCAAGTTCCCGACATGGCCCTACGTCCGACGCGGGACCCCCGCGGCAGCCGCCGAGACGTTACCGCCCACCGCTCCGCAGGATCCGGCGGCAACTCCGGAACTCAACCGTAACGACCGGAATGGAGCGGGTCCATCGGCAACGGGGCCTCTGCCCGATCCTCCGGTGGCGCCGCCGTCCTCCTCCACGCAGCGGCCGTGGGATCTCCCGCCCCAATCGCCCAATGCCTCTGCGGGGCGAATTCCTGCGGAATCACGCCCGCCATCGAGGGCCGGCCGTTAGGCTGCCTGGCTTCGATCGCGCATGATGACGGATAACGGATCGTCCGTTGTGACGCGCGTTGCTAGTCCACGTGCTACCAGTCCGAGCCATGCACGTCCAGTTGTTGCCAGTCCAACCATGGTCCATGGCATGTCAGAACCAGGTTGCAACCCTAGTCCTGATGCGCCTGAAACTGGGTATACTACGACCAAAATTGGTGACCACGAGTTTTCCTATCCCCTGCGAGCCATGCCATGGAAATCAACCCGTATCAAAACTCGATGCCCCAATCCAATTGGGGTTACCCGCCCGCCGCACCACCCACCAAACCGACCTCGATGACAGTATTCGGAATACTGAACATCATTTTCGGCACGCTGGGGATCTGCGGCACGATCTTCACCGGCTTTGCTTTGTTTGCGCAGCAAGTGGTTCAACAAAACAATCCCGCGATCGAAATGATGCAAGCGAGCCCGGCGATGTATGCCTTTCAAATTGTCGCCACGGCGTTGGGTTTCGTGGCAACGATTGTGCTCATCATCGCCGGTATTGGATTGCTGCAAACCAAGGGATACGGCCGAACGCTTTCGATCGGCTACAGCATCTATGCGATTATCGCCGGCATTGTGGGCACGATTTTTACGATGATCTTTGTCGTGATGCCCATGATCAATCGCATTCAGGACGTGCCCGATGGACCTGACAAGGCTGGCGTTGTGGGCGGAGCGATCGGTGGTGCAGTCGGTGGAGTGATTGGCGGTTGCATCGGACTGATCTACCCGGCACTGCTGCTGT
>JBJOLO010000572.1:0-11848 GCA_046045565.1 Planctomycetota bacterium
AGTATTTGTTCGATTCGGTCAGTCAGAACAAGCCGTATGACCAGCTGGTGCGCGAGATTCTCAGTGCAGACGGAGCCGACCCTGCGCTGCGTCCGGCTGTGAAGTTTTATTTGGACCGTGACGGTGAACCGAACTTGCTGACGCGCGACATCGGGCGAATTTTCTTCGGCGTTGATCTGCAATGTGCGCAGTGTCACGACCATCCGCTGATCGACGACTACTATCAAGCAGACTACTACGGTCTCTACGCCTTCCTGAACCGCAGCTTCGTGTTCACCGACAAGAAGGATAAGGACAAACTTTATTTTGCTGAGAAAGCGGATGGCGAGGTCAATTTCTCGTCGGTGTTTACGAAGAAGCCGGGTCAATCGAGTCCGCAATTGCCGGGCGGCGCTGTGGTTCAGGATGCGGCGTTTGAAGTGGGCGAAGAGTACGTCGTAGCGCCGGCCGAAAATGTGCGGCCGGTCCCTAAGTACAGTCGCCGCGCGCAATTGGCGACGTTGACCACCAATGGAAGCAATCGATCGTTTAACCGGAATATCGCGAATCGGCTTTGGGCCTTGATGATGGGTCGCGGGTTGGTGGAACCGGTCGACTTGCATCATGCGGGCAATCCTCCGACGAACGCACAGGTGTTGGATCTTCTGGCCGACGAAGTACCGAAGCTGAAGTATGACGTGCGAGCAATCCTGCGGGAGTTGGCCAAGACGGAGGCGTACCAGCGTTCTTACGATTTACCTCCGCATTCGCCGGACTCGGCCGCGATGGCTTCGCAGCAATTAACCGCGCTGAAGATGCAGCAAGCGGCGCTGGCGGCGGTAGCGGAGCAGTCGGTGAAGGCGGTTGAGGCAGCGATGGGGCAGCGTGATACGGCAAGTGCTGCTGCGGCGCCGCTGTTTGATGAAATGCAGAAAGCGAATGCGGCAGCGGTGGCCGCGCGGCAGGCGTCGGACAAGGCGGCCGCGGCGTTGGCGGCTTCGCAGCAACAACTGGCTGCCAAGCAGGATCTTGGTCAATCGCTGACGACAGCGGCGACGGCCAGCCAGGAAGCGGCCAAGAAATTGCCGGAAGATAAGGAACTGGCTGCTGCTGCGGAGAAGTTTGCGGCAAAAGCGACGGCCGTGGCGGCCGAGATCGCTGCGGCGACGAAAGCGGTGAACGACCTGATGCCCCCCGCGAAAGCCGCAGCGGATGCACTGGTGGCTTCCAAGCAAAAGGTAACGGAAACAGCCGCGAAATACGCGCCGCTCAAACAAGCGATGGAAGCCGCCAAGGAGCAATGGTACGCCGCTGCGGAAAAAGCACGGCTCGACAACGCCGCGCTGAAAAGCCTCGAATCGCGAATCGCCGATGCCGAGCAGGTGGTGAAGCTGAGCACCTTGATTGCCGATCTGGGAACGTTGCGCCAATCAACCGAAAAAGCGCAGGCCGATATGGCGGCGATGCAGCCCGCCATGGAAAAGCTTGCCGCGGAGCTACCGCAGCGGCAGACGGAGGTCGCGGCAATGCAAAAAGTGTTTGACGACGCCGCGAAGCAGCTCGCCGAGTCCACGCAGCAACTGAATGCGAGAAAAGAAATCGCCAAGTCGCTTGCCGACGCCGCCGCACAAGCCGATTTCGCTCGACAGAAACTGCCGGAAGATCCCGAACTGACGCAAGCCGTGCAGCAAATCAAAACACGCAGTGAACAACAAGCGGCTCAAGTCGCCGAACTGGCCAAAGTGCACGCAGTACGCGATCAGGAAACGAAAGTCGTTGCGGAGAAACTTGCGGCAGCGCGGGAAGTGATGACGACAGTGGCTTCGCAAATGGACGCGGCGAAGGCGCAAGTCGCTGCGCTGCAAAACCAAGTTGCTGCCGCGCAACAGAAAACCGTGGAGACCAACGCCGCCATCGGCGTCACGCAACAGGCGGTCGGGCAACGCATCGCTGAACGCTTCTACGCGAGCAACTTACGTGCGCTGTCGCCCGAGCAACTCGCTTGGAGCCTGATGCAGGTGGGCGGTGTGGTCGATAGTCACCGGGCCGCAGTGGAAGCGGAACTCAATAAAACAGCACCCCTCGATGCGGCGGCTCAGGCGGATCCCGCCAAGATGGCTGAACGGGCACGACAACTTGAAGCCGGCGTGTTCGAAAAACTGAAAGGCAATCAAGCGGCGTTCGTCAGCCTGTTCAGTACCGGGGCAGGGCAGCCGCAAGATTATTTTGCAACCGTCGATCAGGCGCTGTTTTTCGCAAACGGCGGTACCGTGGTCAGCTGGCTCGCACCCGCCAACGGAAATCTCTGCGATCGCATGATAAAACTGGATGACCCCAAGGCGGTTGCCGACGAACTTTATATGGGCGTGCTGTCGCGCAAGCCGACCGACCAGGAAATTCAGGACGTGGTCAACTACCTGGCGGCGCGGCCGAATGAGAAACCGGCTGCGGTCCAGGAATTAGCCTGGGGGCTCGTGACCTCGTCCGAATTCCGATTCAATCATTAAAACTTCGCACTCACCACTCAGGAGAAATCACCATGAAATGCTCTTACGCGTGTCAATCTGCCGAGCATCTCATTGCCCGCCGTGCGTTCGTGGGAGGCTTGGCGGCCGGAGTAGGGGCGGTGGTGGGCGGCCTGGGCGCGATGGCGCGACCTGCACTTGCCGACCAGCTGCGAAAAGACCAGAAGCGGATCATCGTCGTGAATATGCACGGCGGTTTGAGCCAGTTGGAGAGCTGGGATCCGAAGCCGGGAACCGATACCGGCGGCCCTTTTCGGGCGATTCCCACGTCGGTGCCCGGTTTGCATATCTCGGAACTGTTGCCGGAAACGGCCAAGGTAATGCACCACCTGGCAGTGATCCGCAGTGTGAACACCGCGGAGGGTGATCACGGGAAGGGCGCGTACATGATGCTCACCGGTCGTCGGCAGACTCCGGCCGCCGATTACCCGCAGATCGGAGCGGTGGCGGCTCGTGCACTCGCCGACGAAGCATCCGGATTGCCCGGACACATCCGCATTACGCCCGGCGGTGGCGGCGGTCGAGGCAATGACTCGGCCTACCTCGGACCGCGATTCGCCAGCGTGGCGCTCGACAATGGAAAAGCTCCGGCCAACTCGGCGCGCCAGGCGAATCTAACCGAACAAGCGGATGCCAACCGTCAGGATTTCCGCCGCAAAGCAAACGAACACTTCAGTGCGAAACGACGAACCGCGATGACGGACGCCTACACGTCGAACTACGAACAGGCGCTCTTGCTCATGAAACAAAATCAAGTGTTCGATCTCAGCAAGGAGCCTGAGAAAGATCACGATCGATACGGCAAACACGATTTCGGTCGCCACTGCCTGCTCGCCCGACGACTGGTTGAGCACGGCATCACGTTCGTGCAGGTGTCGCACTCGAACTACGACACGCACAACGAGAATTTCAACTTCCATTTCGAGCAAGTCGGCGAATTTGATCGACCCTTTGCCACGTTAGTCAGCGATCTTGCCGAGCGAGGCCTGATGCAAAACACGTTGATCGTGGTGCTCAGCGAATTCGGACGGACGCCGAACATCAATCAGTACTATGGCCGCGACCATTGGGGCAATGCATGGTCGGTCGTGATGGGCGGATGCCGCGTTCAACCGGGAGCCATCATCGGGAAAACCAACGCCAATGGAACCGCCGTGGCGGATCGCCAAGTGGATCATGCCAATTTGTTCCACACGTACCTGCAAGCCACAGGGCTCGACTCGACCTCCTCGTTCGACATCGGAGGCCGCCTGCTGCCCATGGCTGATCCCGCTTCAGCGCCGATTAAAGAGTTGCTGGTCTAGAGGCTTCAGTAGCCCTTGCGAGTCCCCCATGCCCGCTGATCCAACCAAAGCCTACGTGGCCTCGCAGTGGGCATATACCAGCCCGTTGATCGCCTGTCGTTTCGATCCCAAAGGGCGATACGTGTTCTCCTCGGCCGAGGACAGCACGATCCAGCGATGGGACGTGCCGTCGGGCAACAAAATCAACTTCACGGCTCACGATAGTTGGGTCTTTGCTCTGGCGGTTTCGGCGGACGGCGAAACGCTGCTATCCGCGGGGGGCGATGGCCGTTTGATCTGGTGGCCGGCCGCGGCGGAGAAACCGGAACCGCTACGCAAGATCGACGCGCATCAGGGCTGGATCCGGGCGATCGCCATCAGTCCCGACGGTCGCATGGTCGCGACGGCAGGAAACGACCAAAGTGTGAAGCTTTGGAACATGGCTGACGGCGCTCCGGTGCGGCAGTTCACCGGTCATGAGAACCAGGTTTACAGCCTGTTGTTCCATCCCGGCGGCCAGTTCCTGCTCTCGGGCGATTTATTGGGCTTCGTCCACCAATGGGAGATCAGCACGGGAAACCTGGTGCGCAAGTTCGAAGCCAAGGATCTGCACTCGTACAACGGCGGACAAGGCGTGCACTTCGGCGGTGTTCGCTCCCTGGCGATCAGTCCCAATGGACAACACCTTGCTTGTGGCGGATTATTCAAGGCCGAGAATCCGCTCGGAGCGGTGCATGAACCGCTGGTGATGGTCTTTGAATGGGAAAGTCAGAAGTTGGTCCAGTCGCAAATCGCGGAGGGCGTGAAAGGTTCGCTCTGGAGAATCGCCTACCATCCCGACGGCTATCTGATCGGTGCGTGTGGCGGAAGCAGCGGCGGTTTTCTGCTGTTTTGGAAGCACGATCAGAACAAAGAGTTCCACCGATTCGGAATGCCAAACCTAACCCGCGATTTCGACCTGCATAGCGATCAGATCCAAGTGGCAACGACGCACTTCGATCGGCATCTGCGCATCTCGCGACTCGAACCAAAGGCGTAACCGGTCGATGGCACCGACCGAGCATACCGACCGATTCCGGTTTCGAGATCGTCGCGTCAAAAGGAGACGGTGGTGATAGCGCGTCGTGTTTTAGGCCGTACGGACATCGCTGTCTCAGCGGTTGCTTTGGGATGTTGGCCGATCGCCGGCATGACGAGTTTGGACGTGAACGATCAGGACAGCCTGGCGACTTTGCACGCCGCCTGGGACGCCGGAATCAATTTTCTCGACACGGCTTATTGTTATGGTCCCAACGGCGAAAGTGAAACGCTGATCGCCCGGGCACTTGGTTCGCGACGCAACGAACTGGTGATCGCCTCGAAGGGCGGCATTCATTGGGATGCCAAAGGGGTTCGCCAAATCGATGGACGTTCGGCCACGATCCTCCGCGAATGCGAGGTCAGCCTGAAGCGGCTGGCGACCGACCGGATTGATTTGCACTATTTGCATGCGCCCGATCCGGCGATCCCGATCGAAGAATCGGCGGCTGGATTTCGCCGGTTGCTCGACCAGGGCAAGATCCGCGCGGCGGGCGTATCGAATGCCAGCCTGGAGCAATTGCGCGCCTTCCATGCGATTTGTCCGATCTCCGCGTTTCAGCCCGCTTACAACATGATCATGCGGCAGATCGAATCCGATACGCTGCCGTGGTGCATGGAACAGCAGGTTTCCGTGGTCGTGTACTGGCCGCTGATGAAAGGACTGCTAGCGGGTAAACTTGCTCGAGAACACCGATTCGATCCGCGCGATGGTCGAGCGAAGTACCCGATGTTTCAAAGTCCCGAATGGGAGCGGAATCAGGATCTCGTCGATGCCTTGCGCGAGATCGCCCGTGATCTTGGACGCAGCGTTGCCGATGTGGTGGTGAACTGGACGATCCACCGCCCGGGAATCACCTCGGCCCTTTGCGGCGCCAAACGCGCGGATCAGATCCGCGAGTCAGCGGCGGCACTGCAGTGGCAATTGACAGCCGAGCAGACGGCGCGGATTGACGCAGCGATACAGCATCGCGGCGACGCAGTCGTTCGATCGGCCGTGTAGCCCGATGAGGTAACCCGGCTCGTTCACTCAACCGGGTGCCGCGAGTGTGGTGTCGATGCAGGCTCCGGTTCCCAACACGAAAGCGAAATCACAAGGATGTCCAACGTGCGACCAACGTCCACGACGCGATGGAGCGCTGAATTCGAAGCGGCGCTCGTCACGCTGAAGTCGCAGCGATGGGACGAAGCGATCGGGCTTTTGCAGAAAGTCGTCCAACACGAAGCCGGAAATGCGATCGCCTGGAACTGCCTGGGAATCGCAGCCGCTGCCAAGAAAGATTATCGCGACGCGCTCCAGGCGTACGATACGGCGATCCAACTCCAACCGCAACTTGCCGAAGCACACTCGAATCGCGGAAATGTCTTGCGGGTTTTAGGCGAGTGGGAAAATGCGCAGTCCGCCTATCAACAGGCGATCGCGATCAAGCCGGAGTTAGCCGAGGCCCACAACGGTTTGGGGACATGCCATCAGCATACGAACCAATTGGACGAGGCTGCGACGTGCTACGAACGGGCGGTGGCAATTCAGCCGCAGCGCGTCGAGGCCTGGAATAATTTGGGAAATGTTCGTGTTGCGCAAGCGCGGCCCGAGGAGGCGCTGCGGTGCTACGAAGTCGCATGGAAACAAACACCCACCGCAGAGATTCAATGCAATCTCGGCAACGCACTTCGCGACCTGGGAAGGCTTGATGACGCGGCTCGGGCCTACCAAACCGCCATCGAGATGCATCGCGGTCTCGCGGAAGCCTGGAACAACCTGGGTACGCTTCGTTTCATGCAGCAGCGCTTGCCTGAGGCGATCGAGTGCTTTCGCGAGGCGGTACGACTATCGCCAACGCGAGTCGACTTCCTGCTGAACCTTAGCAATGCGCTGATTCGCGAGGAGCATCTCGACGAAGCAACAGCGGCCTTGGACCGCTTGGCTGCGGCGACATCGACGCACGTTCGACACCGGATTCGCCGCCACTCGCTCTGCCCGGCCGTGTTTCCGGATCGCGATTCGATGCAGGCATGGCGCGATGATGCGTTGACGAATTGGAACGCGCTCGCAGCGGAAACGGAATCGATGGCGGAATCGGCAGCGGGCGCACGGGTGGTTGCCGAATTGCAAGCGCTCGTCCACGAGGGCTGTGAGCCGCCATTCAATCTGCAATTCCTCGACGGAAATCTACGCGAATTGAAACAGGCCTACGCGAACCTATTCGCTGGAAGCCTGCCCAAGGTAACGCCTAAACGCAACGAGGGCCCGCCGCGCGTTGGATTTGTTGTAACTCGCGGACATGAAGGTGTTTTTCTGCGCTCGTTGGGGCCGCTATTGCAGCATGCTTCCCAGTCCAAGGCGCAGCCCGAGCCGGTCGAGTGGATCGTGTTCGCGCCGCGTGAGAGTGGTGAGGCAGTCGCCGCTGCAATCGGCTCGCTACGCGTCGAGGTGCGCGCCTTGGTGGAACCGCTGCCGAAAAAGATCGAGCAACTGCTCGAGGCGGCGTGTGATGTGCTTTGCTATTTTGAAATCGGCACCGACGCGACGAACTACTTCCTGCCGCAGCTAAGATTGGCCCGAATCCAATGCACAACATGGGGTGTGCAAGTCACCAGCGGCATTAAGAATGTCGATTATTATCTCTCCAGTCGCTTGGTGGAGGCCGATCACGCGGCCACTCATTATTCAGAGTCGTTGCTGCTGGCCGAAACCCTGTTGACGTACCAGCTGCCCGATGCGGCCGATCGGTTCCGAAGGCAAACCGCCACGGCGAACGCGGCGGAGTCGGTCGAGGCGGCCCGGGAACGCTGGGGATTAACTAGTCGGGAGCATGTGTACGTGTGCGCACAGCATCTGGGTAAATTCCACCCGGGCTTTGACAAGGTGCTGGGCGGAATCCTGCGGCGCGATGAACAAGCAGTACTCCTGATCACCAAAGACCGTTCGGGTCAATCGTCCGACCGTCTGCTGCAGCGCTTCACTCAGACGCTTCCCGACGTCGTGTCCCGCATTCGATTCCTGCCTCGGTTGGATGCAGTTGACTATTATCGCTTGCTGGCCGTCGCCGATGTGTTGCTCGATCCGCCTCATTTCGGCGGCGTGAATTCGACCTACGATGGACTGCTGCTGGGAAAACCGATCGTCACGCGTCCCACCGATTTTCATCGCGGTCGCTATACCACCGGCTGCTACGCTCGCATGACGATGACCGAGTGCATTACGAATAGCGAGGAGGCATATGTCGAGAAGGCTGTCCGCTTGGGCGTCGATGCCGACTACCGTCGAGCGGTGGCGGAGCGGATTGTGGAGCGTCGCGAACCGTTGTTCCAAGATCGTCAGGCTGTGCAAGAATTTGTGCGGTTATTCGCGTTCATGATCGCGCAGGCCCGGGAGCGTTCGTACGATGACTGAGCGAGGTAAGGCGGTTCGTTCATCCGCACAACGAGTCAGCACGCGCGGTTCGCGCGCATGGGTCACGCCATTTCGTGCCGCGCTTCTGGGCTGGTTTCGTCGTAACGCTCGAGATCTCCCCTGGCGCCGCACGCGCGATCCCTACGCGATCTGGATCAGCGAGATCATGCTTCAACAGACGCAAGTGGCCACGGTGATCGGCTATTACCATCGCTTTCTCGAAGCGTTTCCGAACGTGAATGCGCTCGCCAGCGCCCCGGAATCCGAAGTGTTGCGACTTTGGGAAGGACTGGGGTACTATCGTCGCGCGCGGCAATTGCATGCGGCCGCGAAGTATGTGGCGGAAAAACACGGTGGCCGATTCCCGAGCGAGTTCGACGCGATTTTCGCGCTGCCCGGCATCGGCCGGTACACGGCGGGCGCAATTGCGTCGATTGCGTTTGATCAAAGCAAGCCGATTCTGGAGGCCAATACGATCCGACTCTGGGCCCGGCTCGCTGGAATTCAGGACGATCTTGCGGCCAAAGCGACGCAAACGCGCTTGTGGAGTTTGGCGGAAAGTGTGCTGACCGATTCCCGATCGGGCGAGATCAACCAAGCCCTGATGGAAGTCGGCGGCCAGGTATGCAAACCTCAGGCGCCGCAGTGCCACGAATGTCCCGTCACGTCCTGGTGCGGGGCGCAGCGGACAGGGCGTCCCGAATCCATTCCGCGCGTGCGGAAAAAAATCGAGTACGAAGAGGTGCGTGAAATTGCGCTCATCGTGCGGCACAACGATCGGATCCTCGTCCGGCAGTGCGGTCCCAAAGAGCGGTGGGCGGGACTATGGGACTTCCCGCGTTTCGCGATCGGTGAACTGGGCGTGAAGGTGGATCCGCAAGACCTGGCGACCCGCTGTGCAACGATGACCGGCATTAAGCCTCGTATTGGCGAGCTCTTGGCTACCATTCGCCACGGCGTCACGCGATTTCGCATCACGCTCGACTGTTATCAGGCAAGGGCTTCAGGGCACGGCCGCTGTCGGAATACGGCCCGCTGGGTGAGTACGACCGAATTGGCGGAATTGCCGCTCAGTGTCAGCGGGCGTCGGCTCGCCACGATGCTCCGTAATCCCAAGAACGACTGATACCGATCGGCCGCACGGACGAGGTCGCAAGAAAGAGGTCGCGCTGAGGGAGTTGCGCTGAGGAAGTCGCGCTGCCTAGGTCGCGCTGCCTAGGTCGCGCTGCCTAGGTCGCACTGTCTAGCTGGCTTCCCAACGACGCGAAAATCCGCGCGCTGCAGTCGCCAAGAGCACAGCCAACAACAGCAGGACAGCCAGTTGCGGCGTGAGTTCCGCAAGGGGCGCATCACGCCATAGCACCTTGATAAATCCGTCCAGGGCCCAACCGTTGAAGGTCAGCAGCCCGACCTTCTGCATCGTTTCGCTCATCATGTAGCGAGGAAACATCGACCCGCCGACTGCCGACATCGACAACACGAGCACCGTCGAGATTCCCGACAGCTGCCCGCGACTGCGACATAGACTGGCCAGTAGTAATCCGAAGCTGGACGCGGCCGCTGCCGTCGCGATGCTCATCGCGAATAAGCCCGCGATCCGATCCCAGATCGTGATATGAAAGACCAGTGATCCGTACAAAAACATGATAGAAAGTTGCAGCACGCCGACGATGGTCAGGTACAGCCATTTTGCGATCAGCAGCCGATTCATGCCGAGCGACGAACTGAGCAAGCGTTCCAGCGTTCCTGATTCCGATTCCTCCAGCAGCGATCCACCGGCGTTCGCGGCGCTGGACAAAACAAACATCACGGCGGTCGCTGCGGCGTAGAACGAGACCAACGGTGCTTGCTTGTCATGGCCGAGCAGGTCGATCGTTGTGGTCGCCATCAAGCCGTTGATCGATCCCTCCGTGTCACCGCCGGTCAGAGCGCCCAGTCGGAACGGCAAGCGATCGCCCAACGCCAGCATGGCAGCTTTTTGTAGCAGGCCGGAGACGAGCTTGGAAGCAATCGGGTCGGACGAATCGGCCAGGATCTCAACTGGCGGTCCACGACCGGAGAAATCCGGAAACGTGTTGGCCAGTCCCTGAGGAAAAACCACTACGACGGGAACGTCGCCGTTTTTCACCATGGAAGAAGCGGTGTCTCGATTCCATGATACGGCAGCACCGGCGGCTTTGGCGGCAAACTGCGTATCCAGGCTCCGATCCGCTTCAAGGATCTCTACCAATCGGCGAGTCAACGCAGATTGATCTTCGTCAATCAACGCCACGCGTATCGGGCGTGTGGTGTTGCCGAGTCCCCGGAAAATAATGGCGAATACGCTGAAAAACAGCAGCGGCAACAAGAAGGTCAGCACGAGCGCAATCCGATCGCGCCGCAGATTGGTCCATTGGATGCGGAGCATGGTGGCAATCATTCGCGCAACTCCCGTCCGGTGAGGTGCAGAAAGACCGATTGCAAGCTGGCGGATTCAATTTGAATGTCCTGTACGGGGACTGCTCGTTCTTGCAGTTGCGCGAGTACCGCCGGAAGTTCGTCGGAGAGACTGGAAAGTTGCAATTCGAGTGAGCGTCCTTGGTTGAATAGCCGGCCGGCGGAAAACGTTTCCAAAGGGCGCTGCAACGTCAGCGTAACGAGTCGATGTGTTCCCATCGTTTGTGCGACGAGGTCGGAGAGCGATCCTGCGGCAATGGTTCGTCCATGATCGATGATCACAATCCGCTGGCAATATTGTTGGGCTTCGTCAAGTTGGTGAGTTGTCAGCAAGAGGGAAATACCTTCGTTACGCAAAATGGCGAGCATTTCCCAGATTCGGGCGCGGCTTTGCGGATCAACACCCACCGTGGGTTCGTCCAGGAGCACCACAGCAGGACGATGCAAAACGCCGCAGGCGAGATTCAGTCGGCGTTGCATGCCTCCGGAAAAGGTGCCAACAAGATCATGGGCACGCGCGGCAAGGCCCGTCCATTCCATGGCCCACTCGATACGTGATCGCAGTTCGGCGACAGGGACGCCATGCAGGCGCCCGAACGCTTCGAGGTTCTCTTTCGCGGTGAGCCGCGAGTAGAGCGCGACTTCCTGGGGAACCACACCCAGCTGATTCTGACGATCATGATCAGATTCGTCCGGGAGCAATCGGATTACGCCGCGATCGAGCCTTACGCGTCCCGCGATGGCTCGAATGAGCGTTGTCTTTCCTGCGCCGTTGGGCCCCAAAAGACACAGTAACTCGCCGCGATGCAGTTCGAGTCCCGCACCTTGTAGAGCAAGGCTGTCGCCGAATTTTTTGTGGGCGTCGTGAACAACGAGTGTCGGCGACATATTCGCTTTTTCCCGCAAATCGCCTCAGCCGGGCGGAAGATAAGATTCATGGGCGATCGGCAAAGCTGCGGCGATCTCTATGCCGGAGGGGCCAGTGTGGTAATGCGGAGTTGCTTGTCGAAGTGGGCAGTTGCCACGCGCGTCCGATCAGGATGCAAACTCATATCGCGGGCCGTGTTGCCCAGGTTGAAGCTGTGGAACTCGTCCTTTTGATCCGGCTTCCAAAAAAACAGGTGCCCGCCGCTCGGTCCGCCCGTGGCACCGAT